>NZ_JBMLRC010000050.1:0-3369 GCF_049241225.1 Emticicia sp. | reverse complement strand
CCAACAATACTACTTAAACCATAAAGGGCGGTGTCGCTCGCCAGTTTTTTTACTACACTCATATTTTAATTTTGTTAGTCACGATGCCCTTCGCTACTGATTTTTTCTGAGGGCGAGCTTGATTGCCATCAAGTAATCGTTATTTCTGGCCGCTAAGATAATATCTTCTTTGCCAATTTTTATCTTTTTCAGCCTTCTTACTTGTCCTTTTACTGGTAATCCTTGCATTTGAGTAGCTTCAAAGTCGCCTTTTTCTCGATTTATCAATACCGTACCGTAGTCGGCATCGTATCGGCCCATTTGAATATTACACTCATAGAAGTTGCCCATCAGTAGTACATCGGGCAGAGAATCGCCATTAGCATCAATGATTTGAGCATCGTTAAATGGCGTAAATTGGGCATTGGCTGGTAGTGGTTTGGTTGTGAAATTTCCTTTGCCGTCGTTTATCAAAATGGCATTACTAAAATAATCTGCTTCAAATAATGTGGCAGAATTTAAGAGGTCTTTACCGACAATATCAGCAATGCTGGCTTTGGCAAAATCTTTAGCCAGTAAGTATTTTTTCTTTGTAACGGGTAATTGCTTATCAATTTCTAGCTTATTGGCAAACGGAATTTCTTTGCCATTTAAGTAATAAGTCAGGATTTGTTCTCTTTTGCCATTTCCGTCATAATCATTCACGTACATGCGTATAGGTTGTGAAGTCGATGCTTGTAATCGGCTATTTTGCCCCAGATTTCCTGCCAAAATATCTATGTCGCCATCACCATCGAAATCGAATGGTAGCGTGAAATTCCACCAACCTTTTTCCTGACTTAAGACTTTTTTCGTGAATTTACCTTTGTTATTTTCAAACATCGTTATCGAATCCCACTCCAAAGCCAAAAGTAAATCTTGGTCGCCATCTTTGTCCATATCGGCAAAAGTAGCATTTTTTACTAAACCTGCTTGGGCAAGTTCGGGAGCAATGGCCGCCGTAACATCAGTAAATTTACCCGTCCCATCATTTTTGAGCAGATACGAACGAGGCATTGCACCATAATCCCACGGCACAGCCCGACCCGAAATAAATAAATCCATTTTGCCATCAGCATCAATATCAATCGGTTTGACCGAAGAAGCGGTCATGTAAATACCATTGAAAGCATCGGGCTTTAGCGTGAAATTTCCTTTGCCATCGTTGAGATAAAGTCGCTGGGTAAGGCTTTGTGCTTTACCAAAAAACTCATTTCCGCCCGTGGCAACTACTAAATCGAGGTGCGTATCGGCGTTTACATCAACAAAAATCGCATCAATATCTTCGTATAGACTGTCTTTTTCAATGGCAGGCTGCTTGGTTCGGGCGAACTTACCATCGGTTTTTTGTAATAAAATTTGACTTTTAAAATCTCTTGCCGAACCCACAAAAACATCTTCCAAACCATCGTGATTGACATCGGCCACGGCCAAAGCTGGCCCTTCGGTTGACATCATATTAGGAATCAGAATTTCACGGTCAAACTCAACAAAATTGTTTTCTTCGTGCTTTATTTCTAAGCCTATTTGCTGTGCAATATTCTGAAACTCTACTGTCTTTGACTTCGGAACTAAGGTTTTATAATCGAAAATAGGCAAATCTGCCGTGAAATTTACTTGAATTTTGTTTTTAGCGAAACTTGATTTATCGAGTTTCTGGTAAGTATTATTCGGCCAAATGATTACAATCGAATCAACTTCGGCGGCATTTCCAAGCCCAATGGTGAGTGGAATTTCCATACTTGACTGAAAACCTCGCACTGGGAATTTTTCGTAGGTAATGGTTTTATCTTTCTTGAAAACTAAACACTTCGTGCCAATAGCATTGAGATTTTGAGCGTCACCTTTGAGCGAAATCGTCAGCGATTTGTTTTGTGGGTTATTTTTATTCGCAAAGTTTTCGTAGATAAAGGCTTTTTCGTTGATGTTGTTGGTGATGATGTCTAAATCTCCATCGTTATCTAAATCGGCATAAACTGAGCCGTTTGAGAAAGAAAGTTTATCGTCAAGAATTTCGGCCTCAGCATCCTTGAATGCCAAATTAGCTTGATTGGAAAAGAATTTATTGAAAAGCTTGATTTCGGGCAATTTATCAACCAACGAAACATCCGTTTCATCGAATTTCTTTTCTCTGATTTTTTCTTGAATGACTTCATCGGAGGCAAACTTAATGTAGTCGATGTCGTTCATGCGTTTGCCAATGCCGTTCGATACGAACAAATCTTTGTAGCCATCATTATCGAAATCGACAAAGAGCGATGCCCACGACCAGTCGGTGGCATGAATGCCCGCAAACATACCAATTTCGGAGAAAGTACCGTTTTTGTTATTTAATTGGAGGTTATTTCTCGAAAACTGATGGTTATAGCCTTGTTTTAGTTTGTAATTAAAGATATTGTAGGCATCGTCGCCCTCTGAGCGTTTCAAAATTTCGGGGTCGTTGGGGAGCATATCCAACGATACGATTTCAGGGAAAGCATCATTATTGATGTCGGCAATATCAACTCCCATCGAAAACTGGCTCGTGTGCATCATTTGGCTGTTGATTTCGTCCTTGAATCCAGCACCCTTTTGATTGATGTAGAGGTAATCGTTTTCATGAAAATCATTGCCGATGTACATATCAGGGTAACCATCTAAATTGACATCGCCCACGCATACGCCCAAGCCATAGCCCAAAACCGTACCGATGATACCCGAATTTTGAGTTACATCCACATAGCGTGGGTGCGACGAGGCTCCATCTTTGGTAGCCATAAACAATTTATCGCCCGCTGTTGGGTGAAATGTTCCATCGAAATTGGCTCTTGCTCCGAAAGTACCATTGCTATGCACTGAGTGATTGAGCATGAACATATCTAAATCACCATCTAAATCGTAATCGAAAAAGGCCGCTTGCGTGCCGAACCCTCTTAAATCTAAGCCGTATTCCTTCGATAACTCTTCATAAACGGGAATGCCTTCGGGGGTGATTTTCTGACAAACATAGAGCAGATTTTGTCCTTTTAAGCCTTCATAATCGCCCACTTGACTAATGTAAATGTCGAGTTTTCCATCTTGGTTAATATCAACGATTGATACGCCAGTTGACCAACCTTTGTTTGATTTAAAATTACTTTTGGAGGTAATATCTTCAAATTTGAGTCCGCCTTTATTAAGGTAGAGCTTGTTTTCTTTGAGGTTTGAGGTGAAGCATAAATCGACTAAACCATCGTTGTTTAAGTCGCCAGCCCCAACACCGCCGCCGTTGTAGAAATACATATAGTTGAAGATATTTAAATCTTTGCTCGGCACTAAATCATTCGAAAAGTCGATGCCCGTTTGTTCGGGACTTAATAATTGGAATTTATA
>NZ_JBMLRC010000049.1:52705-54316 GCF_049241225.1 Emticicia sp. | reverse complement strand
GTAGCTTGGACTTTTAAAAGCGAACGATAAGGAAGGAAGACTTCGGACTGGGCATCCCCCTTTAGCGAAGTCTTCCTTATAAACAGGAGAAACTTACGATTTCTCTTTTTTAATCAAAAACTATATCGCAATATTGCAATATAAAAATACACTTTCAAATGGGGCTTACAAAAACCGACCTTTTCACCGAAAATCAAAATGAGATAGCAATGCTTGCAAAGGCTATCGCTCACCCAGCTCGTGTAGCAATAATTGAATATTTATTGAAAGTAAATGCTTGTATCTGCAATGATATTGTCAATGAACTTCCATTGGCACAACCAACCATCTCACAGCATTTGAAAGAATTAAAAAATGCAGGAATCATCAAGGGCAATATCGAAGGAAATGCGATTTGCTACTGCATTAACGAGCCAGTTTTTAGTAAAATCAAAGGCTTATTTGGTCCAATGCAGCCTATCCAAAATAATTGTTGTTAACCATACTTAAATCTCAAATACAATGAAACTTTCAGAAGTAAAATCACTTCTCCCAACACTTGACAGTGTAAATTTTGAACTCGAAAACGGCACGCAAGTTCCCGAACACTTCCATGTAACCGAAGTAGGCGTAATTACCAAAAATTTTATCGATTGTGGCGGAACCGTTCGCAATGAAAAAGTAGCTAACTTCCAGTTATGGAATGCTAACGATACCGAACACCGCTTAAAACCAAAGAAATTACTTGATATTATTGCACTTTCAGAAAAAGTTTTGGGTATGGAAGACCTCGAAATCGAAGTAGAATACCAAGCCGAAACCATAGGAAAATACGAACTGGGCTTTAATGGTAAAGACTTTATGCTACTGAGCAAACAAACCGCTTGTTTGGCACAAGACTCGTGCGGTATTCCTGCCGAAAAATTAAAAGTAAACCTTTCGCAAGTAGCGGCTGCGAGTGCTTGCTGCACACCGGGTGGTGGATGTTGCTAATCTTTTGACCTCAAAATTCAAAAAATGTATCAATCAATTAGAAGTTTCTTAAAAAATCTTGAACAAGATTTTGCGACAATTCCAGACGAAAGAAAGGAATTATTACAAAAAATAAGCAATTATATTCAGGCAAGATACGATAAAAACGAATCTATCAATCTTGTTTATATCTGCACCCATAATTCTCGACGAAGCCATTTTGGGCAAGTAGCGGCAGCCATTTCGGCGGCTTATTATAATATCGACAAAGTAGCTACTTTTTCGGGAGGAACGGAGGCAACGGCATTCAATCCGAATGCCATTAATGCACTAAAAACGCTTGGTTTCAATATAATTTCTGATGAAAAAGAAGTAAATCCGACTTACCAAGTTAAGTTCGGGAATAATCTTAGTACAACTTGTTTCTCAAAAGTTTACGACCACGAAGCCAATCCAAAAGCTGATTTTGCGGCCATCATGACTTGCTCAGATGCCGAACAAAATTGTCCTTTTATTCCTGGAGTAGCTTTGCGGATTGGTACAACCTACGAAGACCCAAAGAAATCGGATGGGACTCCACTTCAAGAAGAAACTTATCTGAAAAGATTCAAACAAATTGCTACCGAAACGCTCTACGCTTTTTCGTTGGTGAAATAAACT
>NZ_JBMLRC010000049.1:24371-52605 GCF_049241225.1 Emticicia sp. | reverse complement strand
GAAATAAACTTAACTCTATGAGTGCAAATAATTGTAACCCAACGCAGAGAAAAAAGCTCAGTTTTCTCGACCGTTTTCTTACGCTTTGGATATTTTTGGCGATGGCTATCGGTGTCGGAATTGGCTATTTTATACCTGATTCTTCTACATTAATTAACTCGTTTTCGAGCGGAACAACCAATATTCCGCTGGCAATAGGACTGATTTTGATGATGTATCCGCCATTGGCAAAGGTGCGTTACGAACAAATGGGTGAGGTTTTCAAAAACACCAAAATCTTATCAGTTTCGCTCTTACTCAATTGGGTGATTGGGCCAATTTTGATGTTTTTCTTGGCAATAATTTTCTTCCGTGACCAGCCAGAATACATGACAGGATTGATACTGATTGGTATTGCCCGCTGCATTGCAATGGTAATCGTCTGGAACGAACTCGCCGACGGTAACCGAGAATATGCCGCAGGTTTAGTAGCCCTCAACAGTATTTTTCAAATCTTATTTTATAGCGTTTATGCCTATTTGTTCATTTCGGTACTACCACCCTACTTTGGAATAAAAAGTACAGAAATAAACATTACGATTGGGCAAATTGCCGAAAGTGTGCTTATTTATCTCGGAATTCCTTTTTTTGCGGGCATTGTGAGCAGATATACTTTAATCAAATGGAAAGGTTTAGCATGGTTTAATACCAAATACATACCATTTATTTCGCCAATTACGCTCATTGCTTTACTTTTTACGATTGTGCTAATGTTTAGTTTAAAAGGTGAGTTAATTGTTCAAATTCCTTTCGATGTACTCAAAATTGCAGTGCCTTTAGTTATTTATTTCCTGATAATGTTTGTCGTAAGTTTTTTTCTTGGCAAAAAGCTGGGTGCAGATTATTCAAAAAATACGGCAATTTCGTTTACCGCAACTGGCAATAATTTTGAACTGGCCATAGCTGTTGCCATCGGTATTTTTGGCATCAATAGCGGACAAGCCTTTGCGGGCGTAATCGGTCCATTGGTCGAAGTACCTGCTCTAATTTTACTTGTCAACGCAGCTTTTTGGTTGAAGAAAAGATGGTATACGGGCGAATCGTTGGCTGAGTAAAAATATTTTTACAAATTTTTCAAGAAAACTTTACAAGTAATTATTTTTTTTATACTTTAGTCACAGCAAATACAACAAACGAAATTTTTATTCGTTGATTGGGATTTACAATTAAGATTTATTAACTTTGCAGTCCGATTAGGAGAATGCTGGGCTTTGTACGGTTCAGCCGCTTCACTAACCGTATAAATATTTGATAATCAAGTAAATAACAAAACAATGGATTTGATTAAGTTAGTCGAAGCAGAATTTGCTGGCAAGAGACAAACACAACCTGAATTTAAGGCTGGTGATACAATTAGCGTTCACGTTAAAATTGTTGAAGGAAACAAAGAGCGTATTCAGGTTTATACTGGTACTGTAATTCAACGTCGTAACGTTGGTACAAACGGAGAATCTTTTACTGTACGTAAAATCTCTAATGGTGTTGGTGTAGAGCGTATTTTCCCTGTTCTTTCACCAAGCGTTGATAAAATCGAAGTAGTGCGTTACGGTAAAGTACGTCGTGCAAGATTGTTCTACCTACGTGGAAAACAAGGTAAAGCTGCACGTATCAAAGAATTAAAGAAAAACTAAGAAAACATTTTGAAAAAAAAGTTATACAAAAAACTAACTTTTTCACTTCAAGATTGTCTAAAGATAAAAGTAATAGCTTTTTCATAATTTTGTGTAGGAAAAGGCCGCCCCATTGGAGCGGCTTTTTTTATATACAATAATCGAAAATGTAAACTAATTTAAAGGAAACCTTCGCTTAAAGCGAAGGCTTCCTTAGAAAAAACGACATGAACAACATAAAATTCTATAAATATCAAGGTACAGGCAATGACTTCGTGATGATTGATAACCGTGACGGTGGTTTTCCTGCCAGCCAAGAATACATTGAACACCTCTGCCACCGCCGTTTCGGAATTGGTGCCGATGGCTTAATTTTATTGCAAAATGATGCCAACTACGATTTCCGAATGGTTTATTATAATGCCGATGGCCGTGAGGGAAGTATGTGTGGCAATGGAGGCCGTTGCACCGTTCGTTTTGCCGAAGATTTAGGTATATTCAAAGAAAACACTAAATTCATAGCCGTTGACGGTGAGCATACTGCTCAAGCTGATAGCAAAGTAATTTCATTAAAAATGGGAGAAGTTCATAGTCTCGAACGTCATGCCGACTACGATTTTATGAATACTGGCTCGCCACATTACGTAGCATATGTCAATAACATTGAGAATTTTGATGTATATGCCGAAGGGAAAAAAATCAGATATTCGGATGAATGGGTGGCACGAGGTGGCACAAACGTAAACTTTGTAGAAATCTTAAATGATGATACCATTTACGTACGTACCTATGAGCGTGGTGTAGAAGATGAAACATATTCATGCGGAACTGGTGTTACGGCTTCTGCCCTATCGGCGTACTTGCGTCAGGGTATGAAAAGCCCAATA
This sequence comes from Emticicia sp., assembly GCF_049241225.1. Classification (NCBI taxonomy): domain Bacteria; kingdom Pseudomonadati; phylum Bacteroidota; class Cytophagia; order Cytophagales; family Leadbetterellaceae; genus Emticicia; species Emticicia sp. The sequence continues at coordinate 50,069 of NZ_JBMLRC010000049.1, read as the reverse complement.
AAAGTTATTACCAAAGGTGGAAATCTGCAAGTTTCATTCAATGAAGACTTCTCCGATATTCACCTTATTGGCCCTGCTATTAAGGTTTTTGATGGTATTCTTTGAAAATAAACAACATATTATCTTTTATAAAAGCCTTGATTTATCAATATAAGTCAAGGCTTTTCTATTTCTCCTAAAACATTTACTACAAAAACATTGCATAATCAGTCGGGAGTGCATAATTTCGGAAACCTAACTTAAAAAACGAAAATACAATGACTGAATTTGTTTTAGCAATTGAATGGGAAGGCTTCGAAAAAGATAAATACGTACACACAGTTTTAGAAGATAATATCTTACCGCCATATATTGCTCAATGTCGCTGGTTTGCTGGTAAGGCACGTCAAATCAAGCAATTAAAAGTAAGGGACGCTGTTCATTTTGAAAATTTCATTTTCATGACCTTTGAATCGAAATACGAAGAAGGCGACAGCGAATTATATCTTTTACCACTCTCTTTTAGCGAAGAAGAAACACAGGAAATTCCATCAAAAGGGATACTTTGTAAGGCAAGTATGGATGATAAGATTGGCTATTTGGTTGATGCTATTTACGATGTAAATTTTAGAAATGCTATATTCGCCAGCGTTTATCATAATCAATCCTACAAACAAGGCAATCATGATGATCTAGTTTTTTTTAATGGAAAAGCATTTGAATCCGATTCCGAATTAATTGATTCATTCTTACCTAATATTGATTCTTCAAATTCGGCAATGATATTTGGTGGCAAATATTTCCTGAAACTTTATCGCAAGTTATTTACGGAGACCAATCCCGAAGCTGAAATGGTTGAGTTTATTACTCAACACTCAGATTTTAGAAATATTCCGCGATTTGCAGGTAGTATCACTTGGAAACGCACCAATAATACTGAAATAACTTTTGCGGTCATGGTCGAAGTAGTCCAAAGTGAAAAAGACGATTGGAGTATGACGGGCGATTACTTGAATGATTTTCTAGGGGCTTTTGTAGATGGCAATTTTCAGATTAAAGAATCCGTTTTTGGTAAAGTAGCACTTTTGGCCCATCGAACCGCAGAGATGCATAAAGCTCTGTTTGCTCTTCGTGGTGCCGATACCTTTAATGCCGAGCCATTCGATCGTCAATACCGAAGGTTTTTACATCAAAAAATGGAAAACCTACTCGAACGCAGATACAATCTACTGACTGATAATTATTTACGCCTCGATGAGCAAGCTCAAACTTTAGCATGGAAATTCATGGAGGCAAAAGATCTAATTCTTGACTTTGTTGACCAGGTGCTTACCCGACCGCTTATGTCATACCGCACACGTATTCATGGTGATTATCATTTGGGGCAAGTTTTGGCAACCGAAAATGATTTGGTAATTATTGATTTTGAAGGTGAACCCGAAAGCACGATTGCAGAGCGGAAAATAAAGCACTCACCATTAAAGGACGTGGCTGGAATGATTCGATCTTATCATTATGCGGTATCGGCCAAGCTCTATAACTCGGCAGAAACCAGCGAAATCGACGAGCTTCAACTACAAAGGGCAGCTGATAGATGGTATAAACTCATCAAAGATACTTATCTCGAAGAATATCTTTCAGTATTTGGCGATCCTCATCCATTATTCAAAGATAACAACGAAATTAACTATCTTTTACTCTTCCACTTACTCGAAAAAGCAGTTTATGAAATTGGTTACGAGGTAAACTATCGCCCTAGTTGGGTAAAAATTCCGCTCAAAGGAATTGCTGAGGTCTTGGCAGAAATAGAAAAATTAAGAAGATAAGTAGAAATCCGCGGTCGATGGCGAGCAGCGTTCCGCTAAGCAGTCAACAGTTTCACATCATACTTTTTCTTCATTTGTTATTGGGCTATTTTAATGAGAGAATATTTTAAACAAATTTTTGAACATGAGCATTGGGCTAATCTGAAAGTTTTGGAAAGCATTATTTGTGCTTCCGAAACTCCTCAACGTGCAATTGAGATTTTTTCGCACACGATTGCCGCCCAACGCATTTGGCTCGACCGAATAAATGGTAATGTGACTGAACTAAAAGTTTGGGAATTATTCGACAAAGAAATCATGCTCGAACTATTGGAGATTAACTACACAGAAATTAATAAAATCATTGACACACAGGATTTTGAACAACTAATTGCCTATAAAACAACTACTGGTCAGCATTTTACGAGTACTATCAATCAAATCCTAAGTCATTTGGCTTTGCATGCCTCTTATCATAGAGGGCAAGTAGTTATATTGTTGAAGGGAAAAATTGAAACCTTACCAGCAACCGATTATATCCTATACATAAGATAATTCTCGAGCGACTTAGAAAACCGTTCTCCAAAATATGAATCATATACCAAGCCTCAACGACATCAAAGAAGTCCATGAACGTATTAAACCGTTCATTCATCATACGCCAGTGTTAAGTTCAACGAGTATTAATGAACTTGCGGGCTGTGAGATATTTTTTAAATGTGAAAACTTTCAGAAGATTGGTGCATTCAAAGCAAGAGGTGGCATGAATGCCGTTTTATCTTTATCAAAAGAAGAACAAGAAAAAGGCATTACTACACACTCATCAGGCAATCATGCACAGGCCATTGCTTTGGCCGCTAAAACGGTTGGTACGAAGGCATATATAGTAATGCCGAGTAATGCTCCAATCATCAAAAAGAATGGTGTGAAAGCACTTAATGGAGAAATCATTGAGTGCGAACCAACACTCGAAGCACGCGAATCAACAGTTCAGCAAGTAATTGACCGAACAGGAGCAACGTTTATTCACCCATTCAATAATTATGATGTAATTGCAGGACAAGCAACCGCAACCCTCGAACTAATTGAGGAAGTGCCGAATTTAGAAGTAGTTATGGCCCCAGTTGGCGGTGGTGGACTATTAAGTGGAACAGCCCTTACCACCCATTATTTACTGCCTGATGCCGAGATAATTGCGGGTGAACCTGAAGGGGCAGCCGATGCAATTTTATCCTTTAAAAGTGGAAAAATTGAAAAAGCTCCATACATAAAGACTATTGCAGATGGCTTGATGACAAATTTAGGAGATAAAACACTGGAGATTATCAGAATGTATGTAAAAGATATTATTCTTGTAAGCGATGAAGAAATCGTTGCTGCTATGAGACTGATATGGGAGCGATTAAAAATAGTTATTGAGCCTTCGTGTGCAGTACCATTTGCAGCTTTATTAAAACAAAAAGAAAGATTTGCTGGAAAAAAAGTAGGAATTATTCTTACTGGTGGAAATGTCGATTTGGGGAAATTACCATTCTAAAAGCAACAAACGAGGTGAATTAAAAAACTCACCTCGTTTGTTAAGTAATTTGCACTATATATTGCTTACTAAGTTTTCAAATTAACAGAATTGCTATGGTCTGTGGACGATCGACCGTGGACTATTTATCATTCAAATAAATCTACAAATTCAAATTTCTCGCCATCAAAAAGGCCTAAATCGCTGAGTTTTAAGGCAGGTATAACTAATAGTGCCATAAAAGATAAACTCATAAATGGAGAAATTAGTGTACTACCTAGTTGCTCTTTTACAAAGTGGTCTATCATTGTATAACTTTCTGCTACTTTATAGCCATCATCGCTGCTCATAAGACCAGCCACAGGCAAGCCCAAAACCCCTCTTTTGGTATTACTTACTGCCGAAACACCACCTTTTTCCCTTATAATGAGATTTATGGCCTCACATATAGAAAAATCATCGACTCCTACCGCAATAATGTTGTGCGAATCATGTCCAACTGATGACGCAATTGCTCCTTCTTTCAATCCATAATTATTAATAAAAGCAACAGCTGGTGGAGAAGTCTTATAACGATTCAAAACCACAATTTTCAGAATATCTTGCTCGATATCAGAAACAACTAATCCGTTTTCTATCTTAGGTTTAACAAATATTTCATTTGTAATTAACTGGCCATCAATAGTTTGTATTACCCGCATTCGTTGATCACCATCGGGAGCTACAACTTCTATCTTTTTTGCTTCTAGTGCATCACAATCAAAGTTATTGATTATTTCACTTTGCAAATTTGCTACCAAAGATATCCCATTATTTGCTACTAACTGACCATCAATATAAGTTTGCTCAATAAAAAAATCTTCTAAGTTATTCACGACAATAAAATCAGCCCAATCACCTTCACGTAGTAAACCAACATTCATTCTGTAATGCAATACAGGATTAATTGTGGCCATTCGTAATACCTTGTACTTATCGATTCCTTTAGCAATGGCCCTTTTAACCAACTGGTTTATGTGTCCTTCGACTAAATTATCAGGATGCTTATCATCCGAACAAAACATCATATTGGCAAAAAATTCATCGGCCAATGGAATCAATTCGTTAAAATTCTTAGCAGCACTCCCTTCTCTTATCAAAATTTTCATGCCAAGCTTAAGTTTCTCAAGAGCCTCACTTTTTGTAAAACATTCATGATCAGTTTCAATACCAGCTTCAATATACTTTTTCGCAGCAGCACCTCTTAATCCGGGAGCATGACCATCAACTGGTTTATTAAATGCACGTGCTAAAGCAATTTTTTGCATCACTGCTGGGTCTTCGTGCAAAACTCCTGGAAAATTCATCATTTCGGCTAAATAACCAACCTCCTTAAATGTAAATAAATGAGCAATATCATTTACGGTTATCTCTGCCCCTGCTGTTTCAAAATTTGTAGCGGGTACACATGATGGTGCTCCAAAGCAGAATTTAAATGGTACACGTCTGCCATCCTTAATCATAAACTCTACCCCTTTTACACCCAATACATTAGCTATTTCGTGTGGGTCAGAAACGGTCCCAACAGTACCATGGACAACTGCTAACCTAGCAAATTGAGCAGGAGTTAACATTGAGCTTTCAACGTGTACGTGAGCGTCGACAAATCCTGGAAGTATATATTTTTCGCCCTCTTTTTCTGGACCTTGAAGATTTATCTGATGGATTCTTTTATTTTCAATACTCAAAATTCCGTACGAAACTGTACCATCAAACACATTTACAATGTTAGCACTTAAATTTATCATCGATAATTTTTAGGATTCATATCTTATATGGATGTAAAATAAATCTTTTTTTACAAAAAAAATCAATTTAACATCTATTTATCTGAAAACTTATTAAAAAAAATAAAAATGCTTAAAGTATGTGACCGACTGAGTAGTATAAAGTCTTATAAAGGTAATCAGTCCTTATGTGGTTATTTCAATAAATCTTTAAAATGATTTCGATCATAATCGCAAAGTACGCTACAAAGCATTCAATAACTATGTATTATACCTATGGTATAAAAATAAAAAAGTCATCCAATAATATCAGATGACTTTAAGTCTATTGAGTGAACCTTTTTGAATATCTTACAATAACAACGAAATAGATTACGCCGTTATATGAATGTGTGTATTATTTGCGTTACATTAAATATTACCAAAATCGTGCCAAAACATGGTTAAATGGATTTTTATATAATTCTGAAAAAATTTACGATAAATCAGTCAGTTACATATCTATTTTTATCATTCTCTTTTTTTGGCACAGATTTTGTTAAATGCATCGATCAAATATCATTTATTAAACTCGATAAATAAAAAACCGTCCTAATCATCCTTCGTTTCTTCCATTCATAAAAAAGTCAAAAAAATCTGATACTTTTCGAAACATTAAGCGTTTAATACAGTGAATGAAATAACACCCTTCATTCTGCAAAAAAATGATTAATAATAGTGATACAATTTCACAGAGTTTCAGCGAAAAAAAGCGTAAAGATTTAATGGCAAGTTTAGCCATAGATGCGTTGGGTATGGCAACTTATCTAGTGCCAGCTTTAGGTGAAACTGCAGATGTAATAATTGCCCCAATTATTTCAATCTTAATTTACGCAGTTCATCGTACTACTTTAGGTGCCATTGCGGGTTTCTTAGAAGAACTTATTCCATTCACAGATATTATTCCGAGTGCAACTATCATCTGGTTTTACCGATATTATTTAAAAAGTGATAGTACTTTTAACGACTTTGTAGAAAAATACAGGAAAAAGAACTCAATAAAAATAAAATCCCAAAATTAGGTTCAAGAAAATTTTGAAACAAAAAAGCGTCTCAAATCGAATATTTGAGACGCTTTTTATGTTTACCTAGCAACTAATTAGAAATGTCTTTCTCCGGTTTCACGTTTTGCAAGCATTACAGCACCAGCCATTGCCACTAAAAATAAGATAGAAACCAACTCAAAAGGGAGTAAATATTCACCATAAAGCGATTGCCCTAATACTTCAACCATACCAGTTTGTGAGCTAAAACTATTTACATCAATTTTTTGTTTTTCTGCTCTTCTAAGAAAAATAATTAAAACTCCACCCAATAAAAGTGCAGTTACAATTGCTGTTGTAATAAGCTTATTATTCTTCATTTCGTCGGTTTCTTGTTTTAAATTCAAGAACATAATCACGAATAAAAACAAAACCATGATTGCCCCAGCATAAACTATGATATTTACTGCTGCTAAAAACTGAGCATTTAATAGAATGTAATGAGCCGAAATCGAAAAAAATGTTACAATTAAATAAATGACACTATGAACTGGATTTTTCGACATAATGGTACCTAACGCCCCAAAAAGAGTAAGTACTGATAAGATTGCGAAAGTGTACCAAATTGGCGGTAAACTAAGTATATTTTGCATATTCTGGTTAAAATCTAAGGCTTAATAAAAATTATTTCCAAAGCTTCATGGCATCTTCTTTGGTCCAAGCATCTCTCTGGTAGCGTTGATTCATATCTTCTACCAATTGGTCTTTGCCATAAATTACATCCGAACGGTCTGTGAATACAGGTACAAATTTATCGTGACGTAAGTAAACAGCTTGTTTCGGACAAGCTTCCTCACAGAGTCCACAGAAAATGCAACGAAGCATATTAATCTCATATACGGCTGCATATTTTTCTTCACGATAGAGGTGCTCTTCTCCTTTTACACGCTCTTGTGCAACCATTGAAATAGCTTCGGCAGGACAAGCAACTGCACAAAGTCCACAGGCCGTACAACGCTCACGTCCTTCTTCATCTCTTTTCAAAATATGATGTCCACGAAAAACTGGTCCCAAATAACGTTTTTGTTCAGGATATTCGATTGTTGGTTTCTTTTGGAAAAAGTGTTTAATCGTAATTCCTAAACCCGTAGCAAGAGAAGGCAAATAACTTCTCTCGAATAAACTTAATTCGGATTTATCAGTCTTTTTTGCTCTATTAGTTAATTGCATAATTTTTATCAATTTAGCCTTAGAGGAATAACTAAAGCCTTCAAAATAATATTTTTATTTATAGCCAATCGCTCACATTAATAAGTGATTGTAAAAAGGAAACCAATTAAGCTCCCATTATAGCATTTTTCTTTTTCGGACGTAATGACCAACCTACAGAAATTAGTACAATCATTAAACCTAAGCCTGCCCAGATTCCAACTAATTTATAACCTGAAAGAATCGCACCAGCTGTAATAACAAGGTTTGCTACTGCCAACGGGATAAGTCCCTTCCAACCAAGATTCATTAATTGGTCATAACGGAAACGTGGAACTGTCCAACGAACCCACATAAAGAAGAAAATACCAAATAAGATTTTTGTAAACATTGAGCCAATACCTATCAAAGTAGCAACATTATGGCCAACATTTGCACCCAAAGCTGAGATTAACTGTGTCTCTACGAAATCCATACCTGGGTAGTTATATCCACCAAAGAATAAGCAAGCTGTCACTGCCGAAGAAGCAAACATATTGATGTACTCTGCAAATAGATAAAAACCTAATTTCATTGAACTATATTCTGTGTGGTAACCACCAACTAACTCAGTTTCACACTCTGGTAAATCGAATGGAGTACGATTACACTCAGCAAATGCACAAACTGTGAAAATCAAAAATCCGAGTGGTTGATAGAAGATATTCCAATTTCCGCCATGTTGTTGCAATACAATCTCACGAACTGACAATGTACCCGACATCATCAAAATGGCAATGATTGACATACCCATTGCTAATTCGTAACTGATATTTTGTGATGCGGCACGAATAGCACCTAACAAAGAGAATTTGTTGTTAGAAGCCCATCCACCAATCATTACACCATATACACCGAGTGAAACTACACCGAAAACGTATAAAATACCAATATTGATTTCAATAGCTTGAACAAAAACTTCTTTCCCACCAATAATAAATGAATTACCAAATGGCACAACAGCACTTGACATCAAAGCCGTAAACATTGATAAACATGGACCTAAAATAAATAACCATTTATCGGCTTGTGCTGGAATAAAATCTTCTTTGAAAAACATTTTGCCTGCATCGGCTAAAGGCTGTAACAAACCACCCCAACCAGCACGGTTTGGACCACGACGGTCTTGAATATAAGCAGCAACCTTACGCTCAGCCCAAGTTGAGTAAGCTGCAATGCCGAGCGTGATTGCAAAAATTACGATGATAATGAGAGCTTTCCAAAGAAACATACTTTCAGTCAGCCATTGTACAAAAGAACTCATAATTAAAAATTTACGACGGGCTTGCCCGATGGATTATGATTTATGAATTACGTTTCAATCGCAACTCCAAATAAATTCAAAATATTATTAATGAAAACTCAAAAATTACTTCTTAAAAAAGCTTTCATTTTTTTGCATTAAAACTTTATAATCTTCTGATTGCTTAATTTCAGCCATATCATTTACATACGGACGAGAATCATCAATCTTTTTGTATTGAGATTCAGCCAATTTTAATGCAAAATCAGGTTTCTTAATCAAGTTAGCACCATATTTATTGGCTGAAATAACTGAAGCACGACTTACTTTTGTAGGTCCTTCAATTACCCAATCGCTTGTTTTCTTTTTTTCAAAGCGGCAAGTGTTGCAAATGAATTCTTTAACTTCGCCCCACTCGTTTTTGCGAGCAGTTACACGAATTACTTCATCGCCACGATACCATAATTGAACTTTTCCACTACACTTATCGCAATCACAGTGTGCATCAACTGGTTTTGAGAACCAAACACGGTTTTTGAAACGATAAGTTTTATCTGTCAAAGCACCTACTGGACATACATCAATCACGTTTCCTGAGAAATCATTATCTATCGCACGACCAATATATGTTGAAATCTCAGCGTGGTCGCCTCTTCCCATTACACCGTGAACACGTCCGTCAGTGATTTGGTCAGCTGTATAAACACAACGATAACATAACACACAACGTGTCATGTGTAGTTGGATATATGGGCCAATGTCTTCTTTCTCGAATGTACGACGCTCTTCTTCGTAACGAGTTGTGCTTACACCATTTTCAAAAGCAAAATCTTGTAAATGACATTCACCTGCTTGGTCACAAACCGGGCAGTCGAGTGGGTGATTGAGCAACAAAAACTCAACTACTCCTTTACGAGCCTCCACTACTTGTGGGTTGGTGAAGTTTTCAACTACCATACCATCTTGCACAGGTGTAATACACGAAGCAACCAATTTAGGCATCGGACGTGGGTCTTTGGCCGAACCAGCTGCAACTTTCACCAAACAAGCACGACATTTTCCACCCGAACCCTTGAGTGGTTCGTAATAACACATGGCTGGAGGTGCTACTTCTGGCCCGATTTGGCGAGCTGCCTGCATGATGGTTGTTCCCGGAGCAACTTCTACTTCCACTCCATCGACAGTGACCTTAAACATTGTTGGTTTTATATCTTCCATCAGTTTTTCTGATAATAAACTTCTTTTTTCTTACTTAAATAATAATTTACAGATGAATGGCTTAAACCAAAACTGCACCTGCGTAAACTGCACCCGGTTTTGTTGCTTCAAGTGGATGTTTGATATGCCACTCAAATTCATCACGGAAATGGCGAATCGCACTGGCAACTGGCCAAGCGGCTGCATCACCCAATGGACAAATGGTATTTCCTTCTATTTTTTTCGATACATCAACCAATAAATCAATATCACTCATCGAACCTTTTCCGTGTTCGATACGATTCAAAACTTTCTGCATCCAGCCAGTTCCTTCGCGGCATGGAGAACATTGACCGCAAGATTCGTGTTCATAAAATCTTGAGAAGTTCCAAGTATTGCGAACAATACAAGCTGTTTCATCAAAAACGATAAAACCTCCAGAACCTAACATTGTTCCAGTTGCAAATCCACCATCAGATAATGATTCGTAGGACATTAATCTATCTTCACCATTGGCGTTTTTCAAGAATAAAGATCCTGGGACAATCGGCACTGATGAACCACCAGCAACGACTGCTTTCAGACGATGACCAGTGCGAACACCGCCACAATATTCGTCAGAATTCAAGAATTCGTCACAAGAAAGTCCAAGTTCGATTTCATATACACCCGGTTTATTGATATGACCCGACGCTGAAATTAATTTTGTACCTGTACTTTTACCTACACCTACTGCGGCATAAGCTTCACCGCCATTATTTACTATCCAAGAAACAGTGGCGATAGACTCAACATTATTAACTACTGTCGGACTTTGGTAAAGACCTTTGACAGCTGGAAAAGGTGGCTTGTTTCTTGGATTTCCACGTTTTCCTTCGAGTGATTCTAAAAGAGCAGTTTCTTCTCCACAAATGTAAGCACCACCACCTGGTTGAACCACCAATTCTAAATCGTAGCCACTTCCAAGTATATTTTTTCCTAAGAAACCAGCAGCTTTTGCCTCCTCAATTGCTTTTTCAAGAATACGAATGACGTACATCAACTCACCTCTCACGTAGATAAATGATTTGTTTGCACCAAGAGCGTAGCTTGATATAATCATTCCCTCAACTAATAAGTGAGGAATAGTTTTCATTAAATAATGGTCTTTGAATGTACCCGGTTCTGATTCATCTGCATTACAAACCAAATAGCGTGGCACACCCTCTGGCTTTGCCAAAAATGACCACTTCATTCCCATCGGGAAACCAGCACCTCCACGTCCACGAACACCCGATTTTTTAACTTCCTCTACAACCTCATCAGGTGTCATTTTCTTTAGGGCTTTCTCAACGGCCGTATAACCGCCTTTCTTACGATAAACCTCTAAAGTTTCAATTCCAGGTGTACTACAATGTTCGGTTAATATTTTTAGTGACATATATCTTTATTACTTAGAAAGTTCTTCAATAATTTCGTCAACTTTCTGGTTATTCAAGTGCATATAATACTTTTCACGAATTTGGAAACATGGTCCCCAACCACAAGCAGCCAAACATTCTACTTCTTTCAAAGTAAAAAGTCCATCGGCAGTTGTTTCACCTTTCTTAATACCCAATTTTTGTTGAAGATGGCTAAAAACCTCTTCCCCACCCATCAATACACAAGGGCCAGTACGACAATACTCAATTACGTGTTTACCTACTGGCTCTAAATGAAACATCGTATAAAATGATGCCACCTCATAAACTTCAACAGGCTTAATAGACAATAAACTCGCTACATAATCCATTACACCTTGGCTCATCCAAGCAAACTGCTCTTGTGCCAAGTGTAAGACTGGTAATAAAGCGGATTTTTGTCTCCCTTCAGGATAACGTGCTATTATTTCTTGTACTTTCGCCAGTCTCTCAGGCGTAAAAACTATATTGTTATTCTCAGTCATTGTATAATCTTTTATTAAGCATCTAACTCTCCAGCAATTACGTTTAAGCTACTCATAATTACGATGGCATCAGAAATCGAAACTCCTTTGCACATCTCTGGGTATGCTTGATAATAAATAAAGCTCGGACGGCGGAAGTGTAAACGATACGGAGCTCGTCCACCATCACTCACTAAATAAAATCCAAGTTCGCCATTGCCACCTTCTACTGCGTGATAGATTTCGCCAGCTGGAGCATCAATTTCACCCATTACTATTTTGAAATGGTAAATCAAAGCTTCCATGTTTTTGTAAACATCATGCTTTGGAGGTAAATAGTAGTGATTCTCGTTAGCGTAATATGGGCCTTCAGGTAAATTTTCGAGAGCCTGACGGATAATCTTGATGCTTTCCCACATTTCTTGGTTACGAACCATGAAACGGTCGTAAGTATCTCCATTATGTCCTACTGGAATATCAAACTCAAAATCTTCATAAGATGAATATGGCTCCATCACACGAACATCATAGTCAACACCTGCTGCACGTAGGTTAGGGCCAGTAAAACCATATTCTAATGCTCTTTCGGCCGTAATTGGGCCGACGTTTACAATTCTATCAACAAAAATTCGGTTACGATTGAAAAGTTTTTCAAACTCAGCCAATACTTTTGGAAGACTATTATAAATCAAATCTTTGATTTTGGCAATTGCAGTTGGAGATAAGTCCCGCTCCATACCACCAATTCTACCCATATTGGTTGTCAGACGAGCACCGCACATTTCTTCGTATATTTCATATATTTTTTCACGCTCTTGAAAAACATATAAGAAACCAGAATACGCTCCTGTATCAACACCTAAGATTGAATTACAAATAATGTGGTCGGCAATACGAGCCAACTCCATCATAATCACACGAATATACTGAGCTCTTTTCGGCACGGTTACACCCAAAAGTTTTTCTACTGTCATGTGCCATCCCATGTTATTGATGGGCGACGAACAGTAGTTCATACGGTCAGTAAGTGTCGTAATTTGGTAGAAAGGGCGACGTTCGGCAATCTTCTCAAACGCACGGTGAATATAACCAATTGTTTGTTCGCCCGAAACGATTTTCTCACCATCCATCTTCAAGATATTTTGAAAAATACCGTGAGTAGCTGGGTGAGTTGGCCCAAGGTTTAATGTCGTAAATTCGGTATCCTCAACTATTGGCCTGTTTAAAGACAAAGCATCGGATGTATTTTTTGGTATTAGTAAGTCTTCCATAAAACCCCTATCCCCTAAAGGAGACTAATAATGAAAAGTATTTATTATTGTATATTACCCATTAACTGGGGGTGTATTATCTTCCAAATAAGGCATCAATCTTATCTTCACGAGTGGCATCTTCGAGCGGATATTCTTTACGCATTGGGAAGTAGTCCATTTCTTCGATGTTCAAGATTCTGATTAGTTTCGGGTGACCATCGAAAATAATTCCGTAGAAATCATAAGTTTCTCTTTCCATCCAATTGGCTGTTGGCCAAAGGATAGTTGCGGTAGGAATATGTAAATCATCTTGCGACAAGAAAACTTTAATACGGATTCGCACATTGTTTTCGAGGCTATGCAAGTGATAAATCACTCCGAACTCAGCTCCTTGATTATCTGGTAAATGAATACCTGTCAAATCGGTCAAGAAGTTAAAACGAAAAGTTTCGTGTTTTTTTAAATACTCAAGAAGCGAGATAATATTCTGACGATTGGTAGTAAAAGTGAGTAAACCCCAAGGCTCTTCAAACGAGTGGGTATTTTCTCCAAATTTGGCAACTACATCTTCAGCTATTTGTTGATTAGTCATTCTAAATCTAAAATTTAAACTTTCTTCAATAAGAAATCTTTAACTTTATTGAATATTGTAAGATTCTAATAAAGCTTGATATTCGGAAGTATTTCTTCTGCGAAGTGACTCATTAACGGCCAATTCTTGGATCTGCATCAATCCATCCAAAATTTGTTCAGGGCGTGGTGGGCAACCTGGCACATACACATCGACAGGAATTACACGGTCAATACCTTGTAATACTGAATAGGTGTCAAAAACACCTCCACTCGAAGCACAAGCTCCAACTGCAATTACCCAACGAGGCTCTGCCATTTGAAGATAAACTTGCTTAACGACTGGAGCCATTTTCTTGGCGATTGTTCCCATTACCATCAACAAATCGGCTTGGCGAGGAGAAAAACTCGGACGCTCAGAACCAAAACGTGAAATATCGTAGTGAGCACCCATGGTTGCCATAAACTCAATACCACAGCAAGAAGTTGCGAATGGCAGTGGCCACAATGATTTACTACGTGCAATTCCGATTACTTTTTCAAATGAAGTTGCAAAAAAGCCAGAACCTTCAAATCCTTCGGGAGCTTCTATTGTTTTTATTTGATTACTCATGTTTTCTGATTATCAATAGTATAATTGTAGAACTACAATTTCTATTATTTCAACTATGTGTTAATGAAATTTGTTTCGGTAAAAACAAATTATTAGTCTCTTTCCCAGCTCAATACTCCTTTACGAATAATGTAATAAAAACCAGCCATTAGAAGTGTAAGAAACACAACCATTTCGGCAAAGCCAAACCATCCAAGTTTTTTGAAATTTACTGCCCAAGGGTACATAAAAATAACCTCGACATCAAAAAGTACAAATAATATGGCCGTAAGGAAATATTTAATTGAGATGGGTGTTCTTGCATCGCCCTCTGAGTCAATACCACATTCAAATGGGGCATCTTTTAATTCACTTTTACGTTTTGGACCAATTGAGTGAGTAACAAGCATTGTTACCACAATAAACCCGATGGCAGCTCCAAGCTGAACCAAAATTGGGAGGAAATCTGAAGGCAAAAATTCTTTCATAAATCAATAATTAACAGTAGTCAAAGGGTTACAAATTTTGATTTTAACAGCTTTTTACTACTCTTCGTCTTTTGTGTCTCAAAATTACTATTGTTATACTTAGAAACAAAATAAAAAAGAGGCGAAAATATTTCCGCCCCATTTTTTATTGAATGATTATTCGAGAAGATACTTCATAAGTACCACTTACAAGTCGAATGATATAAGTTCCTTTTTCTAATTCTCGTAAATCGAGGGCTCGTTTTTCTTTAAAATCACTGTAAAGCCCCGAATAAACCTGTTGTCCAGTAAGTGTAAAGACAGTAAGTTGGGCGTTTGGATTTTCTCCAATTGTTTCAATTGTAAATAATCCAACTGGATTTGGATTTGGATAAACCCGAAGTCCTTTATCGAGATATGGAATAAATAAATTTACAGGATTTGAGTAAGTTGAATAACAAATTAACTCCCTTTTATTTTCCAATTGATACCTAACGGCTGTTCTAACGGAATAATTACCACTTACATTTGCTTTTAGGATCGAAGAGATACTTGAAAGGGGGTCATTATCTCTTTTCCAGTTAAAAAATTGACTCGATGTAGCATTGTTAGGAATGGCGGTTAACTGAAAGGCTCCGTCAATAGCAATTGTAGGTGCTAGAGGTGTGTCCTTGACAATTACATTGAAAGTAGTTGGTTTTGAGACACAGTTTTTATCATCTTTTATGACCAATGAATAAGTACCCGCTTTGTCAACCATAATTCCCTTAGAAATTGCTCCGGTGCTCCATATATATGCCGAGGCTTCATTACCAACCAATGACAAACTTAAACCATCACAAATTGTATTGATGCCATCAACACTAGAAATTGAAGCAATTGGTGATGGAATGTAAGAAAGTCTAACAGAATCACGGGTGGATTCACAGCCGTTGGCATCTTTGACTGACAATGTATATAATCCATCTTTCACCACTGATATTTCTCTTGACGTTTCTCCAGTACTCCACTTATATTCTTCTGCAGACTGCAACTGAGGCGACAATGAAACAGCATTTCCCACACAAAATTTATCTGCTCCATCAACTTTTATTTTTACTACAGGCAAAGCGTTGACGGTCACTCGTTTGTATATTAGCTCAGAACTACAACCGAAACCATCCTTTACTCGCAAAGAATAATTACCATCGGTTCGAACATTGATTGATTTTGAAGTAGCCCCTGTACTCCATTGATAAGATGTAAAATCATTTTCTGGAAAAATATTTACGCTTTTTCCTAAACAAAATGTAGTTTCACCGTCTGCAGCAATTGATGTACTTGGCCTTGATCGTAAACTAACATCAATAAAAGACTGAGATTCGCATCCGTTTTGCCCCTTTATCCTTAAATTATATGAGCCTGCATTCGAAACAATTATTTTATTAGAGGTTTCGTTAGTGTTCCAAATATATGATGCAGCGTCATTATTTGTTGTAAACAATTCAACTGTTTCATCTGGACATATCGGCATTGATTTGCTAGTTGATATAACATTAAATGGGGTCGGCAAAACATTCACATTTATGCTTGAAGACGCAGGGGATGGACAGCCATTGATAGAAAAATTCACGACAGAATAATTTCCTGAACCTCTTACAGTAATTGAATTTCCTCTTTCACCATTGCTCCAAACATTTCCTCCATTAATGTTAGAAGTTAGCTGAACAGTTTCACCATCGCAAAATGTGGTATTCCCACCAGCTGAAATTATTGGTTGGGAAACATTATTATTTGGTGAAAGTGTGATTGGTTGTGAAAAAACTGTGTTCCCAACTTCGTCAAATGCTTTGAATGAAAAAGTACCACTATTTGCATTGATAAAATTTGAGGTTCCGCCATTACTCCATCTATATCTTGGAAACCCTCCGGTACTAACAGTAAATTTATTTGATGTACTACTTGGATTACAGGCAATATTAACTGTGGGCAAGTTTCTAGCCATTAAAGGCTGAGAATTTCCGAAGAAGTTACCATCGAGTGAATTGTTCCAATATTCAGCTGCACTCCACAAGCCATCATTATGAAAATGAATACCGTCTGCTCTAAAGTTTGAACCAAAAATTTCATCAGTAAAAGGACCGGGGAAAACATTGGGAACTCTTTGTATCGTAAGATTCTGACCACCAATTACCGCAGGATAGGTTGTGGGATTACGAGAAGAGCGAGCCACAACCCAAGCCAAATCTCCTTTTCTAGAATCAGATCTGCTTTTTTCTATAACAACGCTTAGATTATAATAGTAATTTTCTGCATTTGTGGTTGCATCGCTTTCTCCTTGTTGCCACAATACAGCCCTGACTCCAGTACGTGTAACATATTGTTGTAATGCTGCCTTCATTCCTCTGTATGGCATTCCTTCAACCCTTACAAAAAGCGGCAGTTCCGTTCGTAAATCCTGCCCTTCGGCTGAACGACGCCAGACTTCACTGCCTAATCCACCAAGAGCAGCTCCATAAAACAAAACAGGAACGTTTAAGCGTTGAGCAAGTTTATCACCTAATTTTGCCCAGAACCAAGGTACATAATTATATGGTGCCATTCTCGTGTTATTTCCCATTTGAGAAAATTGAAAAGGCAAGTTGTCTTCGTTGAGTGCAGGATCATAATAATTTATTGTAGAAACTCTATCATCTGTAGCACCGATTGTTGCACCTGAATAGGCTTGGTCTCCTTGGGCATTTGACTGTCCTGCAACAATAAATACTTCACCTACTCCTACTCGTTCAAGCGTTGCACTAGTTACGACATTCCCGTTAAAAATACCTCTAACCTGAATATTATACCAGCCACCACTTAGTTCAATTGTACCACTAAAGAGACCATTGTTTCTAAATTCTTGAACAGGGCTCCAACCCGTTTCTGAGCCTTGCCCGCCCCAAACCGGAACGGCTCGCACTTCCACTCTATCAAGTTGTTGGAAATAACTTCCAGCAATGTTTACATTGGCTTGGTTTTGATTATTTCTTTGAAAAACAATACGTGAGACGGGGAAGGTAATTTGTATCTGTGAATAAGAGTCTAAAAGCACAATACTCATCAACAAAATTAACCAATTCCTTATGTAATTCATTCTTATATGGATTAAGGTTTATTGCCCATTACAAATTTACTACAGACATTAAGTATAATCAACAAAGAACAACAGTTTATTAAGTAAAAAGTTTATTTAACGGCGAAAAACTATATTTTATTCAATATAAACTCGTTTAATTACATTAAATTCTGAAGATTTTACCTGAATTAAAATTGCTCCTTTATGCAAATCCGATAAATCTATGGTCTGGCGAGTTTCAAAACTTGGCACATTATACGTTTTTAGCTTTATTCCGTTCAGGCTGTAAATGTCAATTGTTGCATTTTGCAAATCTTCTTGTGTTTCAATATTTACGATTGATTTAGGTGCCGGATTAGGGAATACACTCATTCCTTGCATGGATGGGTCTACTTTGAATCTATATGCTTCTGAAAGTGGCGAAAAACATCGTAACGTTCGACCTCCATTCAATTGATACAAAACAGAACCTTTTACTGCGTAAGACCCATCATTTTTTGCTTTTATTGCACGTGTGGTAATAGGCAACAAATCATTATCTTTGAACCACTCAAACTTAACCTCAAACAGACTATTAGCAATTGCTTCTAGCGTAAAAGTACCCGATTGTAAAATAGTAATTCCGATTGGTGAAGGCTTTACTATCACTTCAATTTCATCAGAAGCTGGCGAAAAACAACCATTTTGATCGATGGTCTTAACCGTAAAAAATCCAGAGGAAGTTATGGTTTGTTCTCTGGTTGTCTTGGCATTATTCCATTGATACCCTTGACTTTGTGGTGCGGAAAGTTTTACGTTATCACCATCACAAAAGGTTGTCGGCCCGCTTGCCGTGATTGATGGCTTTGAGGGTAGTGGATTAACTTTTACTGATATTGCACTAGATGTAGCCTGACAACCAAAAGTATTTTTTGCTGTAACAGTATACTCGCCAGATCGGTTTATAACAATACTTGAGCTTCTATCTCCTGTATTCCATACTATATCACTCAGAATATTAGACGATAATCTAACAGATTTATCGGCACAAAATTGTGTTGGGCCATCAGAAGTAATAATGGGTTTTGGTGGTGATGGATTTACCGAAACACGTATACTTTGAGAAATGCCTTCACAGCCAAACTCATTCTTTGCACTTGCAAAATATTCTCCAGGTTTACTTACGCTTATTGTGACACTTTTTTCACCATTATTCCAAACTAGATTGTTGGTAGTATTTGCGGTTAGTTTAACAGATTTATCAGTACAAAACGTTGTCTCGCCCTCAGCAATTATTTTCACTTCAGGTTTTGGCAAAATACCTACAGAAATACCATCTGATTTAACAAAACACCCCAAATAATTAACCTGACTAACTGTATAAAAGCCTCCTTTATTTACCGTAATTGATTTTGAACTTTGACCGGTACTCCAAAAAATATCTTGTTCAACATTTGATGTTAGTTTTACGCTTCCTCCTTCACAAAAACTTGTTGCTCCTTCCGCCTGTATGGATGGACGGTTATTTACTGATAATGAGCTGTAGTTTGCCAAAGGTGTATAATATACATTCCCTAAATAATCAATGGCTCTCCCGCGATAATACCCAGTTGTTGTTTCTAATAAGATACCAGTTGAAATATCACTAAAACCGTTCGTCCAATAATATTCTTTAAAGCCATTTGGCATAAAAATAGATAATGGCTTTTGCGTATTTTCGGTATTACAACGCATATCAAAATAAAGTACACTTGATGGAGGAACTGGGCTTGCCTTAGCAAAAAAGTTAAGATCTAATTTATTGCTCCATGCTTGAGCCAATTCAACCAATCCATTCCCAAAAAAATGGACACCATCGGTGCGTCCACCAATGAGGTCAGTGTCGGGTCCTTCAAAAGTATTAGGTACATTTTGAATAATTTGATTTTGAGCATCAATCACTGGTTGATATGTTCCAGACTTAACCCTACTCACCCTACATACCATCCAGTTTATGTTTTTACCTGTATCTCTCCTGCTCCTTGAAATGATATATTCTAAATTCTCTCTGTATTTAACGGTACTTGTACGCTTATCGTTGTCTGTTTCACCTTGATGCCACAAAATGCTGCGAACACCA
This sequence comes from Emticicia sp., assembly GCF_049241225.1. Lineage (NCBI taxonomy): Bacteria > Pseudomonadati > Bacteroidota > Cytophagia > Cytophagales > Leadbetterellaceae > Emticicia > Emticicia sp. Next base: position 30,316 of record NZ_JBMLRC010000049.1, on the reverse strand, counting down.
AACATATTTGCATAATAATGGAGTGATTTTTTTAAGTTTTCATAAGGATAACCAGGTAATGCAAAATTTCCAGAATAAAAGTCCTGTCCCCGCTCTCCATCGGCACTTTTTCGCCATGCTTCAATTCCCATAGCTTCAAAACCTGAATTGATAAATAAAATTGGAACATTCAGTTTAGTCGCTAATAAATCTCCAAGCTTCCCCCAACACCAAGAGCCATTTCCAAATGGGGCGATCTTGACATTCTCGGTAATTTGTGAAATTATTGGAAATGGTGGCTCAGTTATCTGTCCGTAGGAGAAGAAATTAGTTATACAATTTACTCGATCATCAGTGGCTGGGGGATTTCCCCGGTTATCATAACCTTGAGCATTTGACTGCCCAGAGATTATTAAGACTTCACCTATCCCAACTCTTTCAACAGCCGAAGTTCCAACAATATTTGCTCCAAATGAAGCTCTTATTTCGAGTTTATACCACCCAGCTTGTGCAAAAATATTTCCAGTAAAAGTGCCAAAATTAGGATTTATAGCAATTGCCGTCCAATCAACGGAAGTACCTCCTCTGATTGAAATTAGGCGTGCATCTATTCTTTCTACTTTTGTCTGAAAAGTACCAGCAATAGGAATCACTCCTGTATTAGATTGGTTTCTCTGAAAAACGGCTCTATTTACAGGAAAAGAAATAGCTATTTGGGCAAAAATAGTTGTATGCACCAAGAGAAATAAACTTAATAAAGTTATTTTCATGGCATTAAAATTAATAAAAATTTACCCTGATTTTTGATCAAAGCAGTCTGAGCATACCAAAAACTAAAAAACTTCTAATATTTACGAAAAAAACGTTTTTAGCGTTCTAAATTTTCCCAAATTAAGTCTTTTAATTCATCAATACCTTGATTTGTAACAGCTGAGAAAAAAACACATGGTAAATCTTCTGGAATCTTAGATTTAATTTTTTTCATTTGCTTTTCATCAATCAAATCAATTTTTGAAATACTTAGCAATCTTTTTTTGTCTAATAACTCAGGATTGTAAAGTTTTAATTCTTTGAGAAGGGTTTTGTATTCTTTTATAGGGTTTTCAGCATCAGCCGAAACTACAAACAACAAAATGGAGTTTCTTTCGATGTGTCTTAGGAAGCGGAGTCCGAGGCCTTTACCTTCAGAAGCACCTTCAATAATTCCAGGAATATCGGCCATAACGAACGATTTGAAATTACGATATGCAACAACACCAAGATTAGGAGTTAAAGTCGTAAATGGGTAGTCAGCAATTTCAGGTTTTGCTGCAGAAACTGATGAAAGTAATGTAGACTTACCAGCATTTGGGAAGCCCACCAGGCCCACATCTGCCAATACTTTTAATTCTAGAATAATCCACAGCTCTTGGCCTGGATCACCAGACTGATGATATTCTGGAGCTTGATTGGTCGAATTTCGGAAGTTCCAGTTGCCTAAACCACCTCTTCCACCAGGTAGCAATATAATTTGTTGTCCGTCTTCGGTAACCTCACCCATTATTTCGCCAGTTTCGGCGTCTTTTGCAATAGTTCCTAAAGGAACTTCAATAATATGGTCCTCTCCTTGACGTCCAGACCTACGTCCACCTTCACCAGCGACTCCATGTTGAGCCTTAATATGTTTTTGATATTTTAAGTGTAGAAGAGTCCAATACTGAGCATTTCCACGTAAAATTATGTGTCCACCCCTGCCACCATCACCACCGTCTGGTCCACCATTTGGTACGTGTTTTTCACGTCTAAAATGCCTTGAACCAGCACCACCGTTTCCTGAAACACAGTTTATTTTTACGTAATCAATAAAGTTACTCGTCATAGTTAAAATCAATATCTCAATGTACAATATAAGGACATTTTAAATGATATTTTACTTTAAAATGTCCTAGAATAAATACTCCCAAACAAGAGTAATTTTGATTATTTTGCTTCGTCAATTGCGACACAAATCGTGCCAAATATACTTTCTACCTCACCTATTCCATTGATTTTAACCACTTTACCTTGTTCTTGGTAAAACGGCAAAACATGAATCGTTTTAGTAAAATACTCATCAATGCGTTTGATTAATTTATCTTCGTCATCGTCCGCTCTTCCACTTACTTTTTTTCTTTCAGCAATGCGATTTTTGATTTCAGCCTCAGTTACATCTAATTGCAGTACTAAATCTATCTTTTGGTCTTTTCCTTCCAAAAATCTATCAAGTGATTCGGCCTGGGCAACTGTACGTGGAAAACCATCAAAGATAAATCCAGTTGCATCTGGGTTATTTTGCACTTCCTCTTCCAACATATCAATCGTGATAGAATCAGGCACTAATAATCCATCTGCCAAGATTTGTTTTACTTTTTGGCCCAGTGCTGTATTTTGACTGATGTGCATTCTGAACATATCGCCAGTAGAAATATGGGCCAATTTGTATTTATCTATAATCTTTGCCGATTGTGTACCTTTTCCTGCACCTGGAGGACCGAATATTACTAAATTAAACATATTTGATTGGTTCTTAAACAATTAGGAGGTTTAGTTCTATTAAAATTCTTAGTTAAAAGAGTATTAACGGCAAAAATAAAAGCAATTTTTAGAAGTTGTATCTTTTAATAAAAATAAATTATCATTTTGAAACAAAGAAGCCTAACTAAAATGTAGTTAGGCTTCTTTGAAATATATTGTCTTACTTAGTTTTTAGGCTGAGCTCCACCATTAGGTGAATTATTGTTTGGTGGCGTAGTACCACCCGCTGGAGGTGTAGTTCCACCATTGATACTTTGCAATACTTGCTGAGCCTTTGTATTAGTTGGGTCATACTTCAAAGCAAAATTCATGTATTCAGTTGCTTTGGCTGGATTTTTCTCAACTAATAATGCTTTGTATCCTAAATAACCATAAGCTTCTGAGAAGTATTTAGCATTTTTTGTATCTGCTTTCATTGCATCTGTCGAAACTGTTATATATTTTTCATATAACGGTGCTGCTGAGAACGTACTATCAACAGTATTTCCTAAAGCATATTGTTTTGCACGAGCTTTTTGAATATATGGGAACATCCATGTGTCTTTGTACAATTCAATCGCTTTTGAATAAACTGTATCTGCTTTAACAAAGTTTCTTGAACGCATGTAAGCATCAGCTAAGTTATAATAGTCAGTTGCATTACCACCCTTTTTAGAGGTAGAAATATATTTCTCAAGGCGTTCCGCAACTTTAGGCCAGTTTTTAGCTACTTTGTAGGTATTAATAATGGCTCCATTGTAATCAAAAGTAGAATCACCCTTTTCGATAGCGATATCCATGTTAATGATAGACAATGAGTCATTCAACTTTTTGTTTGCATCATCCTTGATACAACCATACGCACGACCTAACATACCCCAGTCAGAAGCTAAATGACGCTCTTTCTCAGCTTTGTTCAAAAACTCCGTGATATTTTTCACACCATCAGCACATTCGCCTTTTTCGGTTTGAATATAACCTTTCAAACGATACTTAATTGGGTCTTTTTCAGTATCAAAAATTTGGTTTAAAACAGCTAACGCTCCTTCATAATCTTTACTTGCGAATGCTAATTTGATGTAACGTAACTTTTCGGCAACTGTTGCTTCACTTTTCTCAAGAGATAGTTTTGCATTTTTTGCAGCTTGCGGGAAGTTACCAAATGTTGTAAACAAATTACTTAAGTAATAATATGCAGGTGCATACTCAGGGTCAGCCGCAATTGCTTCGTTGAAGAATCCTTGTGCTTTTTGATATTGTTTACCTTGATACCATACACGGCCCATCAAAGTCTTGATTTTCGCTAATTTTTGGCCCATGTTAGCAGCATTTTCCAATGCGGTCATGGCAGCACCACCATCATTTTTGATTAAATAGGCCTTTGCCATTGCGATATAGTAGTCAGGATTGTTTTTAACTTTTTGCAAATCCAAACCCGCCTGAATATTAGTAACAGCTTCGGCAGGGTCATTCACCTTTGAAGACAATGCATAAGCCTCCCCGATTCGATACAATACATCAGCATTTTTGTTTTTTGTATCCTTTTTAATTAAATCAAAATCTGTTTTAGCTCCAGCTCTATCACCCGACAACAATTTGACGGTAGCTAATCCAACGCGATTTAATGGATCTGGTCTTTTTGCATCTAAGGCAGCACCTTTTGTAAATGCCTCTTTTGCTTTCTCTAAATCAGCTGGATTCAATTTTCCCTCTTCATCTGGTAAATTTAGATAGTAATAACCCAGATAATAATAGTTTTCTGCTGATGGAGCAGTTGATGCCAATTGCTTGAAAATGGTTTCAGCAGCATTGTATCGCTCAGCATCCAAATTTCTCAGTCCGTCCTGCACAGTTTGTGCCATTGTGTGGAACGACAACGTCAGTACAGCTACTGCTGCTACTGCCAAAGATTTCAAAATCTTGTTCATTTTCACTCTAAAAGTTAGGTTTACAGATTCTTGGTTTTAATTAAAAGTAAGCAAAGTTAAATAAAATGTCGTTTAGATAAAAAATATTTTTATTCTTCTCTTTTTTATTCTTTTGCTATTTAATGTTTAGACAGTTTTTTGTTTGGAAAGTTATCTAAAAAAATGTTAATGTTTCGTTAATTAGCTTTATTACATAACTTACATATTTTGCCTATCATGGCAGTTTTCCGACTGGCTTTTTTTCTAATATTATTTCTCTCTCGTATATATAATATGGTAATAAACCAGATTTTTCTACAACTAACTGCCCAATGTATGCACAACAGAACCTAATAAATGCACTTGTCAGACCATATCCCTTTTTGGTATGAAGAATTACTCTTCTTTCAAACGGATATTTTCTGGCTCTCAAACTGGCAGTTGTTGGGGTGTAATATTTATCTGGTGTTTTTGCATCCGAAATCCCAACCACATGAATACTATTTATAAAACTTTGGCTTTTTGAATCATCAATATCGCTTATCCAGTTCCCACCAATTACACCAATAGCATTTTTATTTTTCTTGATATACTCAATTACATCTTTATTACCATCTGCCGCAAAAATATTGGCTTTCTTTAGGTCTTTTAAGCCCAATTTCTGAATCATGTAATTCAAGTTACTTGAACTACTATTATCAAAAACTAACTTTATGTCTGTTTTTTTCTGCCCCTCAAACATTTCTTTCAATTCTGTAACTGAAAGATTTTTAATCGAACTTTCAGTATTACTGATAATTGCAACACCGTCAAGAGCCATTTTGGCAGGTAGATAAGGGATGTTATTACTTGTATAAACTGCTTTTTCGCCTGGAGTGGCTTCACGTGTCACTATCGCTACATTCACGGAATCATTCATCATCAACGACATAGCTCTTTGTTCTGGTACATACACTACATTGAGTTTCGCTTTTGGATAATGAGCATTATAGGCCATTACTTCTGCCTCAACAATAGGCTGCAATGATTCATCCGCAGCAATAGTAATCTCACCTTCATTGGGTAAATCTTGTTTTTCTTGTGAATTACACTGCCACAATGCAAGTGCTGTACACATCACAATAAGTATTCTTTTCATTATAAACTTCGGTGGTTAATACTTAAACGCTCAAACACTACAATTAATTGCCTGAACATATTTAGACTGTTTACTAAATATATAATTACAAATATATTCAGATTATTTTCTTAAACAATACAAAAATTAAAAAATAAAATTTTGCTTCAAAAAAACTGCTCTAATTATAAGATAATTTATGGCCGTAAAAATTAAAAAGCCACTTCCGATGATTGGAAGTGGCCTTTATTATTAAGCCAGTCATGTATTACAAATTATTTTTATAAGCATTGTAGGCTCCCCAACCTCTAAATATCCCATAAATAATGATTAAAATACTCATTATCATAGCGACACCATCGGATACTGGAAGAAGCGTACGCTTCATAAAAACATATACCCCCATTACA
>NZ_JBMLRC010000049.1:16315-24271 GCF_049241225.1 Emticicia sp. | reverse complement strand
ACCATCGGATACTGGAAGAAGCGTACGCTTCATAAAAACATATACCCCCATTACAACATACGCAATAGCTGTAAATGCTCTGATATAAATTGTAATTTGACTGAAACCTTCTGGTTTTCGATTCTGCAACATTATTCAAGAACGAATGAAATTGGCATAGTAAAGAATACCCTTACGCTACGTCCATTTTGTTTACCTGGATTCCATTTTGGCATTGATTTCAATACACGTTGTGCTTCTTCATCACAACCAAAACCGATTCCCTTTAAAATTTGAACATCACCTAAGCTACCATCTTTCTCAACAACGAATTTAGCAAAAACTTTTCCAGAAACGTTTGCTCTTTGAGCGGCCGATGGATATTTAAGATTTTTACCAATAAAGGCATACATTTCTTTGATACCACCCGGAAATTCTGGTTGTTGCTCAACTGTTGTAAAGATTTCATCTTCTTTCGGTTGCTCAATCTCAACGGCTTTTGGAGCTTCAACTACTGGAGGTGGAGCAGCTGCAATTTCGTCAGACTCAATACCTTCTTTAGTTTCGTTTGAGATTACCGCTTTCTCGATTTCTTCGGCTGGCGGTGGTGGCTCTTCATTCTTTACCTCTTCATCTGGCTTCGGCTCAGGAGGTAAGAACTTAATAGTTGCAACTTCTGGTGGCTTTTGCTCAGGTGGCGGTGGTGGCGGAAGGTCAAGTGGCTTGTCTTCCACTTTTTCTTCTTTCAACTTAGCTAAGTCGATTTCTACCGCAACTTCTTTCTTTGCTTTCGGCGTGATTGACGCATAAAGCATTGGAGCACCCACAGCTGCCAAAAATGCAACAGAACCATACAAAAGTGAACGGTTGACCGTCTTTTTGTATGTCTTTCTTAGATCATATGCTCCATAGGCCTTGTTACGGGTCTCGAACACCATGTCATCTAAGGTAACATTGACATTATTTTTAGGGTCCATATTTTTTTAATTTGTCATTAAATATCCACTACTTAACGAATGTACTTAATTACTGTTTTGGAGCAGCGATTTTCTGCTTGTAGATATCCAACTCTTCTTTTGAAGGGTCAACGATCGCATAAAGATCTGACTTTGTGATAGCCATCTCATCCAAAATATCAACTGTATTTTTGTACGTTGCGTCATCAGTTGGTTTGATAACTACAGTAAATTTAGTTTGGTCAATTGCGTTAACTTTTGCCTTCAAAATAGCGGTACGAATACCATCTTTAGAATAATCGGTTTCATTCAACAATTCAGGAGTCAAGTTCTTTGACGACTTTTGGTGATAGAAAATACGATTATCTTTGCCCATTATGATTGTAATCGTGTTTGATTCTTTGATTTCTGCCGTTTCAGGTGGTTTATTTTGGTCCTTCTCCTTCTCTGGCATATTCAACTTCATCATATTAGGCTTGCTGAACGTCGTGGTGAAAACAAAGAATGTAATCAGTAAGAATCCTAAATCTACCATGGGAGTCATGTCAACTCTTGCGGATTGTTTCTTGGCCCGTACTTTACCATCACCTTTGCCACCACCACTGGAGGTGTCTATTTCTGCCATTGTATTACAATGTTTAGATGATTCATTAAAATATTAATTAGGTGCGTTTTCAACACCAGTAATCAATTGAAACTTGTTGATATCTCTTTTACCAAGTTCGTTGAGTACTTGCTTAATAGCTGGATAATTAGTGGCTGCATCACCTCTAATTGCCAATTTAGCTGAAGGATTTACTTCTAATAAGTAAGTTGAAACCCAATCACCTAATTCGCTTTTGGTGCTATCATTCGGAATACCAGCCATTACAACATTTAATTGGTCTTCTGGAGGTAAATTTAAATATTGCTTCAAGCCAGCAATACTTATACCGAAATCTGATAATTTCTCAAAACTCTTCATATCAGTAGTAGTTACTGAAACGCCATACTTTTGAGCCATTCTTTGAAGTAATTCTCCACGCTGTTTTGCATCTGCGATACCAAAATAGTATTTTCCTTTAGGGTCAATACTGATAGTAGCCACACCCGTTTCAGGGATTTTTGTTTGCGAAATTGACGAAGGTGTGTCAATTGTTACTGATTCTTGACCTTTGAACTGGGTAGTCATGATAAAGAACGACAATAACAAGAATGCCACATCACACATCGCTGTCATATCCATGACAGGACTTTTTCGTTTTGGTTTTACTGCTGGCATAACTCCTTAATGATTTAGTTTTACAAATATAACGAAAACAAATTTAGATTGTTATCTAATTATATATTTATTTTTAGATAAAATCTTAATTTGTCAATTAAGATTAGTTATGAGCTGCAAAATTTTGTTGGATGCTCAAACCGATTTCGTCAATTTTGTAAGTCAAATCATCAATTTTAGATGTAAAGAAGTTATACATGATGATTGAGATAGCAGAAGTACCGATACCTAAGGCTGTGTTAATCAAGGCCTCAGAGATACCAGTTGCAAGAGCTGCTGCATCTGGGGCTCCACCACCAGCACCGAGAGCTGAGAACGCACGAATCATACCTAATACAGTACCTAATAAGGCGATCAAAGTAGATACAGTTGCAAGCGTTGAAAGGATTGTAAGGTTTTTCTCTAACATTGGAAGTTCTAATGAAGTTGCTTCTTCTACTTCTTTTTGAAGAGCTGCTAGTTTTTGTTCTTTGTCTAAAGAGCCATCAGTTGTCAAAAGGCTGTATTTACCTAATGCAGTTTTTACTACATTACCTACTGAACCTTTTTGTTTGTCGCACTCTTTGATTGCATCAGCAACGTTGTTTGAATCTAATAACGAACGAACTTTACGAACAAATGCATCGATGTTACCTGTACCAGAAGCTTTGTTGATTGTGAAGAAACGCTCAATTGAGAATACTAATACGCAAAGGAAACAAGTCATCAAGATAGGCACGACAACACCACCACTGTGGATAAGGCCAAAGAAGTCACCTGGTTTTGGTTTGTGTTTTTCGGCGTCAAGGAAGTGGCTTGAGTCTCCTAAGATGAAAACGTAAGTTGCGATTGCAATTGCAAGAAGTACAGGGATTGTTAACGCTGGATTTAATCCACCACCAGTTGATTGTTTTGCTGCTGGTTTAGCTGCAGGGGCTGCTGTCTTTTTTTCCATTAGATTAGAAAATTTTAGGGTTTTAAAAAGTTAAAAATGTTTTTTTGTTAAATAAAAGTTTAAAAAATTAAAAAATCGAGCGATTTCAAAAGAAAATACTGTCAATCCAGATAATGTATTCTTTTTAATTTTTTGACAATTTTATAGAAAAACCGTGAAACAAAAAAGTATAAATACAATTAATTTTTAGTCAAAAAAACGAATATTGAACTTTTCCAAGATTTTTTAAGTATCAAACTGAGACAATAGCGTCTCTTAACATTTTAGCTATCAAGGATTTAACTGTAATTTTATTTAAGTTAAACATTTTTTCAAACTAAGTTTTTCGTTGTCATTTTTTTTTAATCTGATTTACAATATTTTAGCCCAAAATGCACTCAAAAGTCTTATTGTTTATTACTATCTACTTTGATTCGCTCTTCTCGGTTTACCAATTCCCAGGCAGTCTGGAATACTAAACGTGTGATTTGCTGGTATTTCGGAAAAAGAATTTTTTCAACATCATCACCAGGTCGGTGGTAGTCTTCGTGAACACCTGTGAAGTAAAAAATTACAGGTATTTTATTTTTAGCGAAATTATAGTGGTCAGAACGATAGTAAAAACGATTAGGGTCTTTAGGGTCATTAAATGTATAATCTAATTCATAATTGATGTATTTCTTATTAACGTCTTCGCTTATTTGGTGCAATTCAGATGATAATTTATCTGAACCAATCAAGTAAACGTATTCTTCTTTTGGTGCGTGTTGTTTATCAATTCGACCAATCATATCTATGTTCAAATCACAAACTGTTTTAGCCAATGGAATGATGGGGTCTTTATCAGTATAATATTGTGAACCCAGCAAGCCTTTTTCTTCGCCAGTTACGGTCATAAATAGAATACTACGACGTGGACCATTACCTGCGGCTTTTGCCTTAGCAAATGCTTCGGCAATTTCAAGAACTGCACATGTACCCGAGCCATCATCATCTGCCCCATTGTGAATCTGTCCGTTTTGAATTCCTACGTGGTCGTAGTGAGCGGTAATCAACACAACTTCATCTTTTTTATCCGTTCCTTCCAAAAATCCTAAAATATTTGCTGTTTCTACTGGCACTTCTCCCCTTTCAGCTTTTACTGAAACTGTTGAAGGTTTAATCTTACTTGCCAGACTTTCTTTCTTATCACTGATTTCCTCAATAATTTTGGTCAGCTTACTTGACTTTACATCGAGCATTTCGGCGGCCATTTCCTGAGAGACGAAGAAAGTTGGGTTTGAGGTTGCTTTCTCGGCTGTTGCAGAAGCATTAAAACTCAATTGGTTGAATCTTGATAGAACCGCTTTACGCTCTGCTGCCAGTGAAGTAAATTTCTGAACATCAGTTGCCGAAATTACGAAAAACATTTTTGCCCCGTGATTAAGAGCAATGTTGATTTTCTTTTGAAGCCCTGCTCGTTCAACCCAATCTGATTTTTCATCAGGTTTTGTGAATAGGTATTTACCGTCTTTGTCTTTTGGTTCGCCATCAAAAAAAACTACGGCTTTACCTTCTACATTTATATCTTTATAATCATTATAGCCATCTTGTTCGATTCCATAACCAACAAAGACTACCGACATTGATTGTTCTTCAGGGATACTCGTGAGGCCATTCGGATAATAATCTTTGAAGAACTCTTTCTTTTTATTACCTATTTTTATGTAGGCATCTTTCCAACCTTTCTGATATAAATTAAATTTTTGGTAATATCCTTTGCTACCATCTTTTTGTGGTGCAATAGCTTGTAAGCCCAAGTCGGCAAAATGCTTTGAAATATAAGCCGCAGCCTTTCGTTGGCCTTCCGAACCTGTATCACGGCCTTCGAGGCTATCAGAGGCAATGTAAGTAAGGTGTTTTTTTAAGTCTTGTGCTGAAATTGTGGATGCAAATTCGGTTGATTTGTCTTGTGCAAAAAGACTTGAAGAAATCAATAATGATAAAAACAGCGTTTTTTTCATGAACAATGGTTGGTTTGTTGAAAATAATTTCAGTAAAAATAATGGTTTTCAAATTAGAAGTCATGATTTACTCATAATTTTGCTCAAATTACTTTTTCTGAATAAATGACTAAAGAGCAAGTTTTAAAAAAATATTTTGGTTACGATAAGTTCCGTCCACTACAAGCTGACATAATTGATACAATTTTGGCGAAACAAGATTGTATGGTGCTAATGCCCACTGGTGGCGGCAAGTCTATTTGTTTTCAAGTACCTGCTTTGGTGATGGATGGAATAACTTTGGTTATATCTCCTTTAATTGCCTTGATGCAAGACCAAGTGCAGTCGTTAAAAGCCAACGGTGTACCTGCGGCATTTATGAATAGTACGCTTTCGATGGTTGAATTGCGTACAATTGAAGAGCAATGTAAGTCGGGAGAATTGAAACTACTTTATATTTCGCCCGAAAAACTTTTCTCGAATAATTATTTAGGATTTATCAAAACCTTGAATGTTAATCAGATTGCCATTGATGAATCGCATTGTGTTTCGAACTGGGGACATGATTTCCGACCAGAATACATACAATTAAAGGTTTTGAAAGAAGCTTTTCCGAGTGTTCCGATGGTTGCCCTAACCGCAACAGCTGATAAAGTAACGAGAAAAGATATTCTGACCCAGTTGGGGATTCCTGATGCTCAAATTTTCATTTCTTCTTTTGATAGACCGAATCTTAGTCTGGCGGTACTTCCTGGTAGAAACCGACTCAAAATCATTCATGAGTTTATAGCCAAACGTCCGTATCAGTCGGGTATCATTTATTGTTTGAGTAGGAAAAATACCGAAGAGGTTGCCGAAGGCCTCCGCAAATTAGGTCTTCGTGCGATGCACTATCATGCGGGAGTGGATGCACAAACTCGCTCGGAAGTGCAAGATGCTTTCATAAAAGATGAGATTCAGGTAATTGTAGCCACAATTGCTTTCGGAATGGGAATTGATAAATCGAACGTAAGATTTGTGATTCATTATAGTTTACCATCGAATGTAGAAAGTTATTACCAAGAAATCGGTCGAGCTGGGCGTGACGGCATGAAGTCTGATACCTTGCTCTTTTATAGCTTTGGCGATATTATTACTCGCAAAGAGATGATTCAGAAATCGGAATTACCCGATGAGATGAAAGAAGTGCAGTTTGCGAAACTCGACCGTATGAAACAATATGCCGAATCGGAGATTTGTCGTAGAAGAATATTGCTAAGTTATTTCAACGAAGAAGCCCAAAACGATTGTGGTAATTGCGATGTTTGTCATAATCCTCCGAAAAAGTTTGATGCGACCATTTTTGCACAAAAAGCTTTATCGGCAGTTGCTCGTGCCGAAGAAAAAGTAGCAATGGGGCTACTAATCGATATTTTGAGAGGTGCACAAAACCGAGCCATTTATGAGCGTGGCTATCAGAACCTCAAAACTTTTGGTGTAGGAAAAGAATTGAAATACGAAGAATGGGCCGATTACATAACGCAACTACTCAATTCGGGAGTTGTTGATATTGCTTATGACGAAAGACATGCCTTAAAACTCAATTCAGTTTCGTGGCAAGTGCTTAGAGGCGAACGAAAAGTTGATTTAGTAAGATTTGAGGCCTACGATGTGAAACGTGCGAGATTAGACGAAGAAGCACCAAAAGAAAAATCGAAGAAAGAGGTAATTAAAGATGCTTTGTTTGAGAAACTACGTATTTTGCGTAAGAAAATTGCCGATGAGCAGAATGTGCCGCCATTTGTAATTTTCTCTGATGCGACGCTTTCGGATATGGCTCAAAAACGGCCAATCAATCGCTTTCAAATGATGGCAGTTTCGGGTGTTGGTGAGCAGAAATTCAGACAATATGGCGATGAGTTTATCAATGAAATTCTATCATTTACGGGGCAAAATCCAGGTATTGGACGAGCCAAACAGGAAAAAGGAATGACATTTCTGGAAACCTTTGAAATGTATAAAGCTGGGATGTCGCTCGAAGAAATGGCGACCAAACGCTCACTTAATCCTGTTACGATTGTGAGTCACTTAGTAAAACTCTATCAAGATGGCCAAGACATTGACCTCAAACAATATATTGCCACTTATGAATATAATCAAATCATTGCCGAAGCCATGAAGCTAAATATCCAAAAAGGTGATGCCATCAAACCGCTTTTTGAAGCACTCGAAGGGGTATACGATTATGCAAAACTAAGAATAGCTTTGGCCCTGTGGGAAAAGTAGTACAACATTTAGCCAATAAATTGTTCAGTACCTTTTAAGCAGAAAATACAATGAAGAAAATCTTATTAATAGAAGATGAAATAAATGTGGTTAGCTTCATAAAAAAGGGCTTAACCGAAGAGAACTTTGAGGTTTCGGTGGCTCTCGACGGAAACAGCGGAATTCAGATGGCTTCTGATAATGATTTCGATTTGATTATTTTAGATATCATGTTACCTGATACCAACGGAATTGAGGTTTGTAAAATATTAAGAAATGAAAATATCCAAACACCAATTTTGTTTCTGACGGCTCTAAACACAGCCGACAATATCGCACTCGGTCTTAACTCAGGAGCAGATGATTATTTAGCAAAACCATTTAAATTTATAGAGTTGGTGGCAAGGATCAAGGCCTTACTGCGTAGAAGTTCGTCGGCCGGAAATGAGATAAAAATCAAAGAAAATATCTACACGATTGCCAATCTCAGGATGGATGATGATGCCAAAACAGTTGAACGCAATGGCGAGTTTATTTCGCTCACCGCTACCGAATATCGATTACTGTTTACGCTCATAAAAAATAAAGGGCGAGTATTATCAAGAGTCGATCTGCTTGAAA
>NZ_JBMLRC010000049.1:7718-16215 GCF_049241225.1 Emticicia sp. | reverse complement strand
TTTACGCTCATAAAAAATAAAGGGCGAGTATTATCAAGAGTCGATCTGCTTGAAAGTGCTTGGGATATTAACTTTAATTTGGCTACCAATGTGGTGGATGTTTACATTAATTATTTACGCAAAAAGATAGATTCTAACTACGAACCGAAACTGGTGCATACAGTCATTGGCATGGGATATGTATTAAAAGAAGCATGAAAACTCAATTGAAAATAGCATTAGTACTTATCCTGACAAATGTAATAATGCTATTACTTTTGGGCGGAAGCATCTACTATTTTTTATACAATTATTCCTATGCTGACTTTTATAAACGCTTAGAGACCCGAGCGAAAATCTCGGCAAAATATAATTATGATGCCGATAAAATTGATGCCCAGTCTTTTAAGAAAATTAGGGATGAAAATCTTGAAAAGCTAAGCGAAGAAAAAGATTATCGGTACGAAGTTAAGTCGGAAGAGGATTTATCAGACTTAGCTAAAAAGACAAATTTACCGCTCAGTTTTTTAGAAGAGATTTTAAATAAAGCAAAATCAACACTTCAAGTAAATGAGACCTTCTACTCAGGTATCAGCTATAACAGCAATAATAAACAATATATTGTAATTGTTTCGGCCAAGAATTATTATGCTTCGCATCACCTTATTTTTATGCGAAACATTATCTTGGTTGCGGTTTTTCTGATAGTCATTTTCATTACATCGCTTTCATTCTATTTCTCCAAACACATTTTCGACCCAATTAAAAACATCACTGATAGTGTAAAACAAATCAGTACCGAAAATATTCATCAACGAATCGAGGAAAAGTATAATGATAACGAAATTAGCCAACTTATTTCGACATTTAATGACTTACTGAATCGGCTGGAAACTGCTTTTGAAACACAAAAAAACTTTGTGAGTAACGCTTCGCACGAGTTTGGCACGCCACTTACATCAATAATGGGTGAAGCCGAAGTTATGCTCATGAAAGAACGAACCCCCGAAGAATATCAACAATCTTTAACTAGTATACTAGGACAAGCCGAACGCCTCAATCAGATAACCCAGACTTTACTATATCTTGCTCAAACAGGGTATAGTGACAAGAAGGTAAATTTTGAAATTTTACGTACTGATGAACTTCTCTGGCAAGCAAAAGGAATCATTGATAAACTGAATCCAAAAAATAATATCATAATTGATTTTAGTCTTTTGCCTGAAAATCCATTCAAGCTCAAAGTGATGGGAAATAAACAACTTTTATCACTCGCTTTTACAAATCTTCTGAGTAACGCATGTAAATATTCGAGTAATAAGCCTGTTAATGTAAGCATAGCCTCGAGCGAAGACCAAGTTTTATTGATTATTAAAGATCAGGGAATCGGCATTCCAGAATCGGAGATCAAGTTTATCTACGACCCATTCTTTAGGGCATCAAATACCCGCCACATAGAAGGATATGGTATCGGACTTCCGCTTACTCGAAACATCATTAAAATTCATAATGGTCAGCTTTTAATATCTTCTCTTGTTAATGAAGGCACGACTGTTCAACTTCATTTTCCACTTGCAAAAATCCAAAAAACTTGACAAAAAAATATCCTTCCAATTTTTATACTTTAAGCAACCAATTTCAAGAAAAATAAATATTCGAAAACAATCGACAGGTGCATTTTTCTCATAAATGACTGACTATAAATTATCTACAAAACCCTAAATTAGATAATAGATTATTCAGCTGATCCAAACTGTAGTTGTGAGAAGTTAGTTTTTTTTTCAATTTCATAAAATTCTAATTCAATTTTAATCTACCTCTTAACTCGCTCTCATTTTCCATAAGCAGTTTTGCACATTATTTTTTCCACTTAAAAAATTGGAGTATGGCAGCAAAGATATTAATTCCTACAGATTTCCGTGTAGAGTCACTCAATACACTAAAATTAGCTATGAATCATTTAGATACCTACGAGGTGGAAGTGGTTTTAATGTACTCGGAAGATCTGGGAAATTCGATTACAGAATTACTTTTTTATAACCCCAAGAAAATTGTAGAGTCTCTCAGAACAATAGAATTTGATCAAGCACTTTCTATTTTAAAAAACAGATTCGAGAGCCGAATAAAATCTATTAGCTACGAAATATTTCATGGGTATCGTGTTCAACAGTTCGAAAACTTTATTGAATCAAAAAATATCGATTCAATATTTTTACCCAAAAATTATCAATTGCAATTGCCATTAAATGGATTTAACTCGATTCCACTTATAAAAAAATCGAAATTTACTTATCAAGAATTAGATTGGATTTCTCACAAGCAAACCTCTTCCAAATTTCAGCTTAATACCTTGTTTAACTTTTCAAAAAGTTATTGATTTCACAACAAATATATAATTTTATACCTCAACCTTATAGCCATCAATAAATAAAAACGGTAGAATAAACTACTTATTTCACCAGAGAACTGCTATGACACCATGGCAGTTTTCTTACTTTATATAATCTCTTATTTATAACCTTCTGCTTGTAAATAAAATAATTCGGCGTAGCGACCATTTTTTATGAGTAACTCTTCATGCGTTCCGATTTCAAGTAAATTCCCTTTATCAAGTACCAAAATTCGGTCGGCCATTCTAACTGTTGAGAATCTATGTGAAATCAGAATGGCAGTTTTTCCTTTCGTTAGTTCGGCGAAACGTCGGAAAACTTCATATTCGGCACGAGCATCGAGAGCAGCTGTTGGTTCATCCAATATGAGCACATCTGCTTCACGCAAATAAGCTCTTGCCAATGCAACTTTCTGCCATTCACCACCCGAAAGCTCAATTCCTTTAGAAAATTTACGTCCCAGAGGTTGGTCATATTTGAGTGGTAATTTTTCAATCACCGTATCAGCCAAACTTTGATGGGCAGCTCTTTCAATTTCGGGGAGTTCTTCACGAGATTCAATATCTCCTACTGCAATGTTATCGCCCGCAGTAAAATTGAACTTCTGAAAATCTTGGAAAATCACACCGATGTGCTCACGCAATTCTACCAAATTATATTCTTTCAAATCGACACCATCGAGCAGGATTCGGCCTTCATCTGGGTCATATAATCTGGCCAAAAGTTTTACCAAAGTTGTCTTTCCTGAGCCATTTTCACCAACCAAAGCCAACTTCTCTCCTACTTTCAACTCAAAATTTAGATTTCTATTTGCCCATTTATCAGAGTTTGGGTATTTAAAACCAACATTTTCAAACTTAAATCCCTCTCGAATCGGGTCGGGAAAAGTTTTAGGTTGAACTGGAGAAACAATTTGTGGCTCAATTTGATAAAACTCAAACAAATCATTGAGATATAATGCACCCTGTGAAATACTAGTGAAACGCCCCAAAATACCCTCTAATAAAGATTTTAATTGTCGAAACGAACCAGCCAAAAACGTCAAGCTACCAATTGTTACGATTCCCTTGACGGTCTCAAGAATGATTAAAGTGTATGCACCAAAATAGCCCAAAGTTCCGATTGCCACCAATAAACACCCCCAAGAGGCACGTTCAATCGCCAATTTTTTATTTTCCTTGAAATATCGATCGGATAAATTGCGAAATCTACCAATAATAAAATCTGAAAGCCCAAAAAGTTTTACTTCTTTAGCAGTTTCATCACTCGCACCAATAAAACGATAATAATCTAATTCTCTTCGTTGGGGAGTCCACCCCCTTTGTAATGAATAGCTTTTGGCATTGAAATGCCACTCGCCAATAAATGAAGGAATAACTGACACCAATAACAAAACAATCAACCATGGGTTAAAAGTTACGAGACCGACAAGCAAAAGCCCCATCGTTATGGCATCTTGGCCCTGAACTAAAATCTGCGAAAGCAGAACCGTCCGGCCGTTAGTTTGCTGCCTAGCACGCTCAAGTTTATCATAAAAAGTGGCATTTTCGAACTGCGACAAATCGAGCGAAACGGCATGTTTCATTAATTTTATTGAAGTTCGGTTAGCAAACAAATCACCTAAAAGACTATCAGTCAACGAAATACCACGAGAAAGTAAATCGCTGAGTATCATGAGACTAAGCTCAGCAGCTATCAATAAATATATGTGTGTAAAATTATCCGACTTGCTCATACTCAGCACTAGCACCTCATCAATAATAAGTTTGCCGAGATACAAAATCGAAATTGGAATGGCCGAACGCATCAAGCGTAGCAGCATATTACCAATCGCCAAAGCTGGTGAAGTTTGATATACCTCACGCAAAAAAGCGGGTAAATTACCAAGTGCTTTCAAGCGTTGCTTAATATTAGGTTTTGTTTCGATGGGATCAATGATAGGTCGAGCCATTTTCTATAATTTGGTACACAGATCTAACTGCATAAAAGCTTTTTGGGTTCAGATTTATCAAAGAGAGATTTGCATGACACAAAAAATGTATATATTTGTTTTCCTAACCTACTCTATGACATTAACGAATCTAACAGATGACCAACTAGTATCACTCCTGCGAGATAATCGGCATGAGGAAAAAGCATTTGCGGAAATTTATGAGCGTTATTGGAAAAAACTAACTTCTTTGGCAGTTTTTAAAACCAATTCAAAAGAAATTGCGGCTGAGATTGTTCAAGAAATTTTCATAAAACTTTGGGAAAAACGCAATTCCACAAGCATCATTCACCTCGAAAGCTATCTTTTTACGGCACTCAAATACCAAATCATTAGCCACCTCAGGGCTGTTATCAGTAGCAGAAATATTACGGATGTATATGCAGAACCACACGTTGTTTCGCAAGAAACCCTGACTGTTGATGCTCTAAAAAAGGCCATCGAAACTGCAATGGCACAACTCCCCCAAAAAACCCAACAAATTTTTAGTATGAGTAGGTTTGATGAAAAATCGCACAAAGAAATTTCATCGGAACTTGATATTTCTGAAAAATCGGTTGAGTATCACATCACCCAAGCCTTAAAGGTCTTGCGTGAGCATCTCAAAGATTTTTATATTCTACTTATGCTGTTTCATTCTCTCTAACTTCAAGGTGATTTTTTTCACTATTTCTGATTTTTTTCACGATTTACTCCATTGTCAGTGTCCTCACTGACAAATAATCACAATGAATTTTCCAAGAATAAATAAGTATTATTACTCACTTTATTGTATTTTTCAAAGATTATTTATTTTCTTTTAGGGGTACTTATTGTTTTTTCGACTTTCATTCAAATTCAGACACAAATGAGCAAACAAGGATTCGATTCGATTTTAGATAAATATTTATCGGGGAAATGTTCACCCGAAGAAAAAGCGTTGGTTGAGCAATGGTATGAGTTGGTAGGAAATGACCAACAGTTACCCAAATCGGAAGTGGAGTGGTATTCTTTAAAAGGAAAAATCTGGAATGCGATTCAGGAAAATAACATAGAACCAGCAAAAGTTATTCCTTTCTGGAAAACACAAATTTTCAGAATTGGTATTGCCGCTTGTTTATTATTGGGCATAGGAATTTACTTTCTACTTCCAGCCAAAAACGAGCAACAGTTAGTAACCACCTTATTTGGTAATAATATTACGAAAGAAAATTTATCTACCAAAGTTGTGTTGGTTCGCTTAGAAGATGGCAGTGAGGTGCAACTTTCACCTAAAGCAAAAATCACGTATCCGCAACAGTTTTTGGGCAATAAACGTGAACTTACTCTAGAAGGCGATGCTTTTTTTAGCATTACCAAAAACCCAGAGCGTCCGTTTTTGATAACAACTGGCAACACAATTACTAAGGTTTTAGGTACGAGTTTTTTTATTCGTTCGTCAAAAAAAGCAAAAGTTGAAGTAGAAGTTAAAACAGGTCGAGTGGCT
Source organism: Emticicia sp. (assembly GCF_049241225.1). Lineage (NCBI taxonomy): Bacteria > Pseudomonadati > Bacteroidota > Cytophagia > Cytophagales > Leadbetterellaceae > Emticicia > Emticicia sp. The sequence goes on along the minus strand of NZ_JBMLRC010000049.1, from coordinate 10,391 downwards.
GTTTATGAGAAAAACGCCAAAAATAAGAAAGACAACGGTGTATTGCTCACGCCAAACTTGAAAGTAACGTTTTTTGAAGATGATAAACTTTTTGTAACTGGTTTGGTAGAAAAACCAGTCATTCAAGATGTGGTAATTGAAACCCAAAAGATTGCTTTTAAGTTTGACGAAACGCCCCTCTCAGAAGTTTTGACACAACTCGAAGCCGCATACGGCATCGAAATTACGACCGAAAACGAAAAACTAAATCACTCGCTTTTAACAGCCGATATTTCAAGCCAAGACCTATATACCAAATTAGATATTATCTGCACCGCTATCAATGCACATTATGAAGTAAAAGGCACGACTATCCTGATAACTCAGCCTTAAACTTCCCCATAAATACTAACCTATTATTTACAACAATTTAAAAATCTTATGAGAATAAAAAAAATGTAAGCACTTCCTTCAGAAAAAAAGGCCGACAATGGTACCAGCATTGTCGACCCAACTAATCAGCCCATATTTTTTGCAATATTTCATTCACTCAGAAAGTGACTGCCGGGCTTCCTTTTGTCAAATCTTAATTCAACAAAACATTTCAAATCTATGAAAAAAATTCAACAAAACCGTACGTTTCTGCTGAACATCATGAAATTTTCACTGCTACAAATACTGATTGTAGGCTTTTTTGCACAAATATCCTTTGCTTTTGATGTAAAAGCTCAAGATATAATGAATAAAAGCATTACTCTAAAAGCCGACAACCTGACTTTAAAAAAGGTTTTGAGCCAACTTGAAGTTCAATCAGAAATTAAATTTGTTTTTAGCTCTACCACTATTCAAACCGATAGAAAAGTAAGTATCAATGCGGCTCAAAAACCATTATCAGAAGTACTTTCAACGCTCTTTAAGCCACTTAATATTGCCTATAAAGTTATTGGAGGACAAATAATTTTGAGTGTAGATACACAAAACACGAAAACACCCATCCCAAACGGGTTACAGTCTCTGGAGACTCAAAAAATAGAAGACCCGATCAAAGGAAGGATAACTAATGAAAAAAACGAAGGATTTGCAGGGGTTAATATAACAATAAAGGGGACAAATCGTGGAACAACAACCGACAGCGACGGTAATTTTAGCATTAATGCCAAAGAAGGTGATATACTGATTGCTTCGTTTTTAGGTTATAAAAGTCAAGAAATAAAAGTTGGTAAAGAAAGCATTGTTGTAAAGTTGGTCGAAGATGTTTCGTTGCTCAACGACGTAGTTGTAGTTGGCTCTCGCTTTGCAAAACCTCGCACCGACCTCGACCGTCCGGTGGCGATTGATGTAATAAATGCCAAAGAATTACAGACCTCAGGTCAAGTTGATTTAGGCCAAACAATCCATTTTGCAGCACCTTCATTCAACGCCGTAAAGTTTGGTATCAATGATGCTGCACCATTTGTTGACCCTGCCACACTCCGTGGACTTGGCCCTGACCAAGTTTTGATGCTCATCAACAACAAACGCCGTCATAAAGTATCGTTTTTGAGTATCAACGATGGCGTTGGAAAAGGACAAGTAGGAACTGACATCAACGTAGTGCCTGCACTTTCGTTGAAAAGAGTGGAAGTTTTGCGTGATGGAGCAGCGGCACAATATGGTTCTGATGCCATTGCGGGTGTTATAAACCTTGAATTAAATGATGCCTCGGAAGGTGGAGCGGTAAATATTTTCACAGGTATTGGTTATTCAAAACCAAATCTTGATGTAACAGGAGTCATTGCCCCTACCACAATAACTGATGGATTAACCTACAATGCTAACGTAAACTTTGGTCTAAAACTTACTTCTAAAGGCTACATTAACACTACGCTAACATACTCACATACAGATGGTTACGACCGTTCTGGCCCATTTAAAGCAGCTGCTGGTTATTATGTAAGAGATGCCGTACAAGATGCCGCTTTGGTAGCTAAAAATGGCATTGATTTGAATCGAGCTATTTTAGGTTCGGCCGAAAACACCACTATTGGTTTGTTTAGCAACATGGGTATTCAATTGAATAGCAATTGGAAATGGTATGCTTTCGGTGGGTATACACACAAACACGTAGTTACGGGTGTATTCACTCGCCCACCTTCAAATGCCCGTCGTTCGGTACTCGAAATCTTCCCGAATGGCTATAATCCAATTGCTCCTGCCGATTTACAAGACTATTCAATCGTGACAGGTATCAAAGGTAAAATTGGAGCAAATTGGGACGCAGATTTTAGTGCTTCGCAAGGTGGAAATCAAGTAGACTGGTACGCAAAAAACACCGTAAACCCAAGTTTGGGTGCGGCTTCACCAACCGAATTTTATGTTGGGCAAACCAAAAACTCACAAACATTAATCAATGCTGATGTATCGAGAATGTACAACAAAGGTGCTTATCCGAATCTGAGTTTGGGTGCTGGTTCTGAATTCCGCTACGAAACCTACAAACTCACTGCGGGCGACCCAGCCTCTTATGAAGCAGGCCCATTGAAAAGAACAAAAGATGTTGGTTCGAGTGGTCGCGAGGGTTTTAGCAATAAAGCTGCCGGAAAATGGGGCCGAACAAACCTCGGTATTTATGTAGAAGCTGAAAGCGACATTACGAAAGCATTTTTGGTTGGAGCAGCTCTCCGTTACGAAAATTATAGCGATTTTGGTTCGAAT
>NZ_JBMLRC010000049.1:0-7618 GCF_049241225.1 Emticicia sp. | reverse complement strand
AGAATCTTACTTTCAGGTGGAATTGATGTATCGAAAATACCACAATTCGTAGCAGCAGGTTTCCCACAAACAGCCAATGTATTTTGTAATGCTATTGATACGCGTACCAGAGGTTTAGAATTCGTAGCAACTTACAATACCGCTATAGGAGCCAAAAGTAAGCTAAGTACCAATGTTGCTTATTCGTCGATGCATACCACACTCCGTGCTAACCGCAAAACCGATACTGGCATAGAAGTAGCAGACAAAATAGCTACCTTATATATTACTGATGGTTTGCCAAGGAATAAACTAATTGCTTCGGCAAACTTAGAAATCGGAAAAATCGGTTTCATGCTCAGAGTGTCGAATTTTGGTGTAGTTTCTGACCCTTTGGCTACTTTAGCCGTAAAACCAACCGATCCAAATGCTGTAAACTATCAAGTATTTTCGGCTAAAACCTTAACTGATGTTTCGGTTACGTATAAACCTACCAGTAAACTTGCCATTATTGCGGGTGTAAATAACCTCTTTGATATTTACCCTGATTTACTGCAAGTTCCTCAAACTACCAATGAAGTTGTGTATTCACGTCGTACGAATCAATTCGGTACGCAAGGAAGATTTCTAAATTTAACGCTAAACTACAACTTTTAAGAAGGTTAGGCCCCAAACAGTAAGGATTTGGGGCTACTTTCATTCTTCAATCGTAATAAACCTAGCAAAATAAACATGAGTAAACAAATCAGCAATTTAATAATCGGAAGCTGGGACACTATAGTTATTGGTAGCGGCAATGCAGCTCTTTGTGCAGGTATTTCTGCACTTGAATATGGAGCAAGAGTTTTAATTGTAGAAAAAGGTGATGAAAAAGAATGGGGTGGAAACAGCCGCTACACCGCAGGAGCTATGAGGTTTGCTTTTGATTCTTTTGAAGATTTGAAACCTTTGATTAGAAACCTATCAGATGAACGTTTACCCAACACCGTTTTTGGAAGCTACACCAAAACAAAATTTTTGTCAGATTTAGAGCATTTCAACGAGGGTGAGCCAGTCACTGAACTGCAACAATTTTTGGTTGACGAAAGTTTGGGGGCTTTGCAATGGTTAAGTTCGCATAACGTAAAATTCGACCCAAGCTATGCACGTCAGAGTTTTTTGAAAGAAGGAAAACATGTTTTCTGGGGAGGTTTGGCACTCGATGTTGAAGGTGAAGGCGACGGTTTAGTACAAGCCGAACTAAAAGAATATCTAAGGCTAGGTGGTGAGATTTTCTATGACTGCCCTGCCGAAGAAATTTTACAAGAAAATGGTAAAATAATAGGAATCAGATGCACAAAACAGGGCGAGGAAGTAATTATTCACTGCCAAACCGTGATTTTGGGCTGTGGTGGTTTTGAGGCGAATAAAGAATTGAGAGAAAAATATTTAGGCGAAAAATGGGGAAGTGCTAAAGTACGTGGAACTCGGCACAACATGGGTCAAGGACTTGAAATGGCCCGAAAAGTTGGTGCAGCTTTCAATGGATATTTCGGGGGATGCCACGCCACGCCAATGGATAAAAATATGCCCGAATATGGCAATCTTGATCTTCCGCACGTCGAACGCAAACACTATCGAAAAATATCTTATTTGTTTGGTGTTATGCTCAATAATCAAGGCAAACGCTTTGTGGATGAAGGCTTAGATATGCGAAATTACACTTATGCTCAATTTGGTAAAGCTATTCTGGAGCAACCCAATAACGTAGCTTGGCAGATTTTTGATGCCAAAACTGCTCCGTTACTCTACGCCGAATACCGGGTAAATCACGCCAGTTTCTACGAAGCCGATACACTTGAAGCACTGGTAGAAAAAATCGAAGGTATCAATCAAGCTCAAGCCATTGAAACCTTGAATGAATACAACCAAGCTGCTGCTCAAAGCAAGGATATTGCCTTTGACCCAACGCTGAAAGATGGCAAAACAACCAAAGGTTTGGCTTTAAATAAAACCAATTGGGCAAATACGCTTGATACTCCTCCGTTTCGGGCCTATCCTGTTACTAGCGGCATCACCTTTACTTATGGCGGCTTGAGTGTCAACAAAAAAGGAGAAGTATTAGATGAAAATGCTCAACCGATTGCTGGTTTATTTGCTTGTGGTGAAATGGTTGGCGGGGTTTTCTTTCATGGATACCCTGGTGGCTCTGGCTTAACTTCAGGGACAGTTTTTGGGCGTTATGCAGGAAAATCAGCCGCTTTATTCATTAAAAATAACTAATAAGCCGATGCGAAATTTCAATCAACTCTCATCAAAACTATTTTTAATTGTATTATTTCAGCTTTCGCTGACTTGCTTCGCACAAGAGTCGGCCGAAGCAATCAAAAATAAAGAATTAAGAAGAGTTCCGTGTATATATATGCGAGGAGGCACTTCAAAAGGCCCTTTTTTTGATAAACGAGATTTACCTAAAAATAAAAAAGAACGTGATGCAATATTGCTCACTGTAATGGGGTCGCCTGATGCACGCCAGATTGATGGTTTGGGAGCGGTGGCCACCGTAACAAGCAAAGTTGTTATGGCCGAACCTTCAAGCCGACCAAATATTGATGTTGATTATCTTTTTGCCCAAGTAGATATAGAAAATCCAATTGTCGATACCCTCCCACCGTGTGGCAATATGATGGCAGGTGTGGGGCCATTTGCCATTGAAAAAGGTTGGGTGAAGGCCACTATTCCCGAAACACGAGTAAGAATCTACAACATCAATACCAACTCGGTCATTGAAGAATTGGTGCAGACACCCAACGGCGTGGTAGAATACAAAGGCAACGCACGAATTGATGGTGTACCTGGCACAGCTGCACCTGTAATTTTAAATTTATCCGACCAAGTTGGTGGCAAAACTGGCAAGCAATTTCCTACAGGTCAGGCAAAAGAAATCATCAATGGTATTGAGGTAAGCATCTTAGACGCTGGCACATTAATGGTCTTGATGAAGGCCAAAGATTTGGGCCTCAAAGGCGATGAGAGTCAAGAGTTTTTTGAGGGAAACCCCGAATTAATGAAAAAAATGGAGAGCATCAGACTCGAAGCAGGATTGAGAGCAGGTATGGGCGATGTAAGTAATAATGTTTTACCAAAAATTGGGGTATTGTCAAGCCCAAAAGATGAAAAAAATAATATCCATTCGCTCTATTTTACACCTAAAACACTTCATCCGAGTCATGCCGTAACTGGGGCGATTTGTGTGGGTGCGGCTCTCAAACTCAAAGGGACGGTAGCTTCAGAGGTGGGTAAAGAAAATGGGCAAACACGTGAATTTGTGATTATCGAACACCCTGCGGGCATAATTGAGGTAAATATCGAAATGAAAGCCACCGAAAATGGACCTTTGCTTGATAAAGCAGGTACGCTTCGTACAGTCAGAAAAATTATGGAGGGTTATGTTTATTACTAACAACACCAAATGAGTAAAGGAATAAAATATATGTTGATAAGCACATTTTGCTTTTCGGCTATGCAATCGTTAGTAAAATACTTGCCCGAAATTCCAATCTTCGAACACATTTTTTTTAGGTCTATCATTGGTTGGTTATTATGTATTATTATTCTTAAAAAGGATAACGTTTCGATTATTGGCAAAAACAATAAAATGCTGGTATTTAGAGGCTTAGTTGGCTCGATGTCGATGTTCTCATTTTTTTATTTATTGAGCCGAATACCCTTCGGAACGGCCGTAGCATTCAAATATTTGTCGCCTGTTTTTACTACCATTTTGGCAGTATTGATTCTCAAAGAAAAACTCAAATCACTTCAATGGTTTTATCTGATGCTTTCTTTTTCAGGAATCCTACTGCTCAAAGGGTTCGACCCACGCATAAGTTTCTTTGATTTGGGGGTGGGTCTGCTGGCGGCATTTTCTGGAGGATGGCTATTTATTATCATTCGTAAAATTGGCGAAGACGACCATCATTTGGTTATACTCCACTATTTTATGTTCATATCGGCCACCATCAGTGGGTTTGCTTCCATCGATTCGTGGGTAAGCCCCAACATGAGTCAGGCTTTACTAATTCTGCTCATCGGAATCATCGGCTTTGTAGCACAGAACTTTTTCACAATTTCAATTCAACAAAAAGATAACGTCAGTCTACTTTCAATTTTACGCTATACCGAAGCTATTTATGCCCTTATGATTGGCTATTTCATTTTCGCAGAAACGTATTCTTGGGTAAGCATTGTGGGCATTGTAATGATTTTCTTGGGGGTAATCCTTACCATGCAAATGAAACGCCGAGCATCGAAAATTGAACCTAATACCTAAATCAATTCATATTAATACTTTCATTTCTATTCAATAAACAAATCAATTAATCCTTATGAAAAAAAGATACGAACTTGTCGTAATATTTGTCATATTTGCCATCATCACCTACCTCGACCGAAACTCCATTTCATCAATTGGCGATGACATCACACGTGAACTAAACCTGTCAGACAAAGAATGGGGCATGATTCTTTCGGCATTTTCATTGGCCTACGGTGCTTTCGAAATTCCAACGGGAATCATGGTTGATAAAATTGGCCCAAAGAAAACCCTCATCCGTATCGTTTTGTGGTGGTCGATATTTACTATTCTTACAGGCTTTGCATCTGGTTTTTATTTCTTGCTGATAGTCAGGTTTTTGTTCGGTGCAGGCGAAGCGGGTGCCTTCCCGACTATTTCAGTGGCCATTGCTCGTTGGTTTCCAACAGTCGAACGTGGCAGAATACAATCAATCGTATGGATGGGAAGCCGCATGGGTGGAGCCTTAGCACCTATCACCTCTATTTGGTTGGCAGAAGCCTACGGTTGGCGTGGTGTTTTCTATATTTTTGGTAGTCTTGGCATCATTTGGGCCATAGGTTGGTATTTTTGGTTTAAAGACGAGCCAAGAGAGATGAAAGGCATTTCGCAGTCAGAAGTACAAGAAATTGAAGCGGGTCGTAGCATTGATGGTAATTCTCACGGCTTATTGCCATGGAAAACTGTTTTAAAAAGTCCAAATCTTTGGGCTTTGATGGGCATGTACCATTGCCTACTCTACGGAGCTTATTTTTACATGTCTTGGATGCCCAAATACCTTCAAAATGGTCGTGGAATTCCAAAATCCGAGTTAGGTTGGATGGTATCTTTACCATTTGTATTAGGTATGGCTGGCTGCTTGGCAGGAGGTTTTGCATCGGATTATTTAGTAAAAAAGGTGGGACTCCGAAAAGGCCGCTCGTATGTGGGTATGTTTGGCTTAGTAATGGCAGGAATATGTATGATTATTGGCTCATTTACACAAGATATTTCTTTTGCCATAATATTTTTGGCTCTTGGCCTCGCTTTCAAAGACTTTACTTTACCAGTTTCGTGGGCAGCAGCAACCGACATCGGTGGCGAACACGCTGGTTCGGTATCAGGTACAATGGGTTTAGCAGGCCAGTTAGGATCGGCTATTATGGCCACGGCCTTTGGGTTTATCTTACACGCCACAGGAAGCTACGAATTGCCCGTTAGAATCATCGGCTTTATTGTTATTTTAGGTGGACTATTGTGGCTCAAAATTGACGCTTCAAAAAAGATTTTAGACGTAGAAACGCACTAATCATTGCTTTTCATTCATCAACTTCTTCGTTTTAATGCAAATTTTCCTTTCTTTTGTACTAAAATGAAGAAGTTGCCTTTCGATACTGACCAAGAACTCCTTGCCGATATTGCCAATGGCGATAGTCGAGCTTTTGAGATTTTGTATCGCAGATACTTTTCAAAACTGTACGGAGCTGCCTATAAACGCCTGCAAGACAATGAACTAACCAAAGAGGTGGTTCAAGAATTATTTGTTTCGCTATGGGAACGTCGTGAAAAACTTCCTATCGAGAATATCGAAAACTACTTATTTTCCTCAATAAAATACCTTGTTATAGCTCAATTCAAAAAAAACAGTTTGTTTGAAAAGTATTCATTATCCGTCGATGCTACTGAAAATGATGATAATTTTACCGAACAAGCCGTTGCTTTTGACGAATTGAACCATGCATATCAAGATGCTCTTCAATTGATTCCTGAAAAATGTAGAGAAGTCTTTTTACTGAAACGTAGTGGACTATCACAAAGAGAAATATCTGAAAAATTGGATATTTCTGAAAAAACAGTTGAAAATCAAATGACAAAAGCACTTAAAATTCTTCGTGAGGCTTTGAAAGATTATACTTCATTGCTTATTCTTTTCCTTCCTGAAAATATTTTATAATTATTTCAAAAAATAATTACACTTTTTTTATTTATCAAATAGGGGAAAACCTCTAAGTGTTTCACTTAGTCTATGAAAGCAAAAAGAAAACGGAACGCCACCCGATGATACTTAACAAAGAAATAATTGAACGATTTTTAAAAAATCAAAGCACCCAAAAAGAGCAAGAGCTGATTGAGGCGTGGTACTATTCGTTTGAAAAAAATCTTGATGGAATTGGCCAAATGACAGATGAAGAACAACTTCAATTAGAAAATGAACTTTATCTGAAAATTAAAGAAAAAATTTCACCGGCCAAAAAAACTCCGACACGACAAATCAATTGGTTTTGGTACTTGAGCAGTGCCGCAGCTATGGTGCTATTGGCATTTGGAATCTGGACATATAATACATCTACCAAAAGCATTCAATCCTTGAGTGGCATTCCGTTTTCGGGTTGGGCAAAATACGAGAATATCTCTGCCAAAGAACTGAAAGTTACATTACCCGATGGCAGTTTGGTGGTGTTACTGCCTAAAACTCAACTATCATATAATCAATCAGATACGAGGTTTAGAGAAGTAAATCTTTCAGGAGAAGCATTCTTCGATGTGATGCACGATGCCACCAGACCGTTCTTGATTTATACAGGCAAAATGACAACGAAAGTTCTCGGCACAAGTTTCACGGTTAAAGCGTATCCTAGTATGAAAAAATCAGAAGTTTCGGTCGTATCAGGCAAAGTTACAGTCTATGAAAAAGATGCTGAAAGCAAACACAACAACGGCGTGATACTTACCCCCAACCTCAAAGTAACTTTTTTTGATGAGGAAGAGCATTTTGTAACAGGATTAGTTGAAAAACCCGAAGTATTAACCTCAATTAAAAAAGAGAATATAAGTTTCAACTTTAAAGATGCCTCGCTAAATACGGTTCTGACAACACTCGAAAAAGCCTACGGAATTGAAATGGTTTTAGAAAACGAATCGCTTGGCAATTGTACACTCAATGGCGATCTGAGCGAAATGCCACTTTTTACAAAGCTCGATATCATAACCCGCTCACTCAATGCAACTTATCTGGTAAAAGGAACGAGTATTTTAGTTAGTGGAAGTGGCTGCGAATGAACAACGCAAATAGTCAATTTTAATAGTTTGATTCTTACAAACATTGAGCTTTAACTGTGAATACTTGACAATTGACCATAGCCTACAAATTTTCATAACTTCATATAAACCAAAAAGCCAAAATTCAACAAAAAGCCGAGAGTGCTGGAAACACTTTCGGCTCAAAATCACCTCAGTTCCATCGCCAAATGTCAGCTGAGACAACAAGTTTAGTTAATCAAACAAAACCTTTGTAAACCTATGCAAAAACCACTATTCAATCAAGCATTT
>NZ_JBMLRC010000048.1:0-2052 GCF_049241225.1 Emticicia sp. | reverse complement strand
AAAATTGCCATGCCATTGTCTGTGTCCCCACAGACAATACATGCCGCAAACAAAATATATTTAATTCAACCTTACAATGAAAAATATATTCCTCTTAATAACCGCCCTTTTGTGTGGGTTTTCCGCCTTTTCGCAGGAAATCATAAAACTCTATCCTGCACAAGTTGCCAACGCCAAGCCTACTGAAAAAGTAGAGACTTTTGAACGTGGCATGTACCGCAACGTAACTGTGCCAACACTCGAATACATCAAGCCCGAAAAACCGAATGGAACGGCAGTAATCGTTATTGCGGGTGGTGGTTATGGCGTAATTGTGTATAATGGAGAAGGTCTCGGAACAGCCAAAAGCCTTGTAGAAAAAGGGATTTCCGCATTTGTGTTGAAATATCGTTTGCCAAGCGATGAAATCATGCTAGATAAGAAAATCGGACCTTTACAAGATGCACAACAAGCCATCAAATACGTGCGTGAAAATGCCGAAAAATATGGTATCGACAAAAATAAAATTGGCATCATGGGCTTTAGTGCTGGCGGGCATTTGGCCAGTACAGCCGCTACACATTTTGAAAAATCATACATTGAAAACCCTCAGAATACCAATCTTCGGCCTGATTTCCAGATTCTCGTTTACCCAGTAATCACGATGCAAGATGCCCTCACGCATGGCGGTTCTCGTGATGCCTTGATTGGTAAAACGCCTTCTCAAGAAGACAAAGATTTGTTTTCCAATGAATTACAAGTAAAAGCCAATACGCCCATCGCTTGGCTTACTCACGCTGCCGACGATAAAGTGGTGGATGTTGATAATAGTATTCAATATTTTGAAAAACTTCGTAAAAGCAAAGTCGAAGTTGAAATGCATGTTTACCCCAAAGGCGACCACGGATTTATCTTCCGCCAAAAAGGTTGGACAGACCCACTTTTCGATTGGATGAAACGAAATAACTTACTTTAATGATAATCAAATATATTCAATCAAATTCTACAAAATTATGAAAAAGAAATCCATTTTAATTTGTATTGTAATCTTTATTGAAGTCTTTGTTGCACAGGGACAACCACCTCGTAGCCCAATTGTGGTTTCACCAAAAGTAAATCCTGACAAAACGGTAACTTTCTCATTTTTAGCACCCAACGCCACCACTGTTTTGCTCGATGGCAATCAATTTGGTTCGGCAAATGTACCAATGACCAAAGGCGAAAATGGTGTTTGGTCAATAACAGTTGGCCCAGTGAAACCCGATATTTATCCGTATGGATTTAAAGTAGATGGCGTTACGGTAAACGACCCAGCTAATACGTATTTATTTCCAAATGAGCGTTTCAAGGGTAGTTTGGTAGAAATTCCATCGGATTCTCCTGCCATTTATGCCCTTCAAAATGTACCTCATGGCTCAATCACCTACGAATATTATCCATCAGTAGAAGGTTCTACGGGTACAGTAGTAGTTTATACACCTGCAGGTTACAGAAAAGAAACTGCAAAAAAATATCCAGTTTATTACCTAATCAGTGGTACAACAGATACTGAGGAAACTTTCTGGAAAGTAGGAAAAGTGCACTTAATGCTTGACAACATGATTGCCCAAGGCAAAGCAAAACCAATGATTGTGGTGATGCCTTACGGAAATCCTTTGGCACGCATTGCCGAACAAACTGGCAAAGATAAACCATCTGATGTGATGAGTCGTGATGGTGAAGATGCTCTCAAACGAATGAAGTTATTTGAAACAGATCTTATTACGAACATTATTCCTTACGTCGAGAAAAATTATCGAGTAATTGCCAACCGTGATAATCGTGCTATTGGAGGTTTCTCTCGTGGTGGCGGCCAAACGCTCCGTGCTGCCTTCAACAATGTCGATAAATTTGCTTACGTATGTAGCTATGCGTCATATATTTCTCCTGCCGAAATGGACAAAAGTTTTACGAACATCACCGCAAATCCTGCAAAAACCAACAAGGATTTCAAACTATTGTGGTCGGGCATCGGTACAGAAGATTTCTTGTACAAAGGCACTACCGAGTGGGAAGCATATTTGAAAGATAAGA
>NZ_JBMLRC010000047.1:0-1718 GCF_049241225.1 Emticicia sp. | reverse complement strand
CGCAGCGATTACACAAAGTTTCACAGAGTTTATCTCAGTGTTAATCTGTGTTCTCCGTGCCTCTGTGGTAAACAATTATTCAGGGATATCCATCCGAATTCTCCACTCTTTTGGCAAATAATTATTCATTCTATTGCCAATTACTTTCATAAAGCCGAGATTCAAGCCTTCATAACGAGCCAAAAGCCAGCCATTTGGTGCATTTTCGACCGAAATTTGTTCTTTTTTCAAAAATTTTAAAGCATCATCTTTCGATAAATCTACGTGTGGTAAATCATCAGAAATGGCCGTACTCAAAGCTAAATCATGGCTCGGAATAAAATCTTCACCTTTAAATTGTCCAATCTCAAAGCCCGATGAACGCTTCTGTAAAACCCTCAGAATCGTAGAATATTCGTTGGTCAAATTTGTTGGAATAGCTACGATTGCACCTTCTGGTTTTTCGTAAAACTCAAAATATTCGGGGTTGGCGAGCCATTTTTTCAATAATTCAACTTTCTTTTGCGGTACACGGTTAAATTTAACTTTGCCTCTCACTTCAGCTCTTGAGCCTTGTGTTTTACGGAAAATAGCCAAATAAAAACCTTCACCTTTGGTTTTGTGAGGATAAAATTGATAGCCAAAACTTTTCTCAGTAATATTCCAATCGGCAGGAATATTGAGTTTAACCTCTTCAAAATCAGCGGTTTGAGTGAGCCATTTGGCGTTTTCTTGATTTTCTTTTTCGTTGTAGGTGCAGGTCGAGTAGCACAGATAGCCATTCGGGGTAACCAACATCGCTGCTGCTTGAAGAATACGTTTTTGGCGGGCCGAGCAGAGCTGAACACTATCGACCGACCACTCGTTACGAGCCTTTGGGTCTTTTCTGAAAAGTCCCTCGCCCGAGCAAGGTGCATCGGTTAGAACCAAATCAAAAAATCCCTCTAAATCAATCATATCTTCGGGGTCGTGGTTGCTCACAATGTAGTTCGGGAAACCCCACTTTTCAAGATTTTCTTTCAATGGTGCAACTCGGCTTTTGATGACTTCATTGGCCACCAAAAGACTTTTTTCGTTGAGCAACGATGCCAAAAGGGTCGTTTTTCCACCAGGAGCGGCACATAGGTCCATCACTCTGAGAGGCTTATCAAAATCAAGTGTTTGTTTGATTGCCTCTGCTACAAACATCGACGATGCTTCTTGTACATAATAGGCTCCTGCATGAAAAGCAGGGTCGAGCGTAAAGACTGGTCGCTGTGGTAAATATCGCCCATCGGCGTTCCATTTTACTGGTTCGGTATTTTGGTCAAATAAAACTTCGTTTGTTACCTTTTTGCGAGGGTTCAGTCGAATTGTCGTTGGAGTTTCTTGTTCGAGACTTTCGGCAAAGGCCGAATACTCAGCACCAAGAATGTGCTGCATTTGGGCGATAAAGTTTTCGGGTAAATTCATTAACTTTTCATTAACAGTAAAAGTGCAACGCTCGATGTCTTAATGGCATCTACATAATGTAGAATCAAGAATGTAGAATTAAGAATTTTCTACATAAACTTCCCAAATTCAAATTGCCTATTGCAAATCAATACTCATTTTTTATGCAAATTTAATTAAAACTGATTACTAAAATGAGAACTATGTTCAAAACACTTGTATTTGTGTTACTGGCAAACTTGACTTTTGCCCAAATTTTTGTTGGTGTGCGTGGAGGCATTACGGGCTCGACCATGACAAAATTCAAA
>NZ_JBMLRC010000046.1:0-1405 GCF_049241225.1 Emticicia sp. | reverse complement strand
GCAGAACAAACCGTATTGAAACTTATAGGTAGGTAGTAAACTTTCGTGGCTTGAAATTAATTAACGAAAAAAAGCCTTATTTAATTCGTTACTTTCACAAAAAATGAATTAATCAGCTAAATTTATGGTTAGAAAGAAATGGAATTTTGACTTTAATTTTAGAAGTTTTTAACTTTGCAACAGAATTATAACAAGCTATTAGAGTTAGCCATAATTCATTAATTATCAGACATTTACAAATATAAAATAAAATGACTTCACACTCAAACGAAAATACAATTTTAGATGATGTAAACTCGCCCGAACTCGACCAAAAAATTATGAGTCAAGTGGCGGCCGATTTTATAAAAGTATCCGACCATCTGAAAGAAGCATCTTATCAAATCCGTAAGCGTGGTTTTTCTGACTATCCGATTTTTGTGGTCAATCGAACTTTAGTTGAGGTTGGACAAATGCTTTTTACAAGACTTGATTTTGATACACAATTCGATTACAAAGCGTCATTTTTGGATGAATTCGTACAGCGTAAACTCATCGGAGAAGAATCTATTGAGCTTTTCAAAGAAAACTACAAAAACGCCGATGAATACTGTTGTTTGTTCGTAATCGAAGCCGAATTTGCAGGATTTATTTTTATTCCTTTTCCAGAAGATTGAATGTAGTTTTCAGTCCACAGTTAACAGTCCACAATTGGCAATTTGAAGTCAAAATAAATTGATTATTCGACTAAACGGCTAAAAACGATTGGCAACTTGCCAACTGTGGACTGAAAACTGACGACTGCCCACTTTTATTTCTCTGCTCTCACAGTCGGATATTTGATTCCGAGTTGCTCCAAATACGTTTTATATTTCGTTGAATCATAATAATATTTGCTCATTTCTGGGCGAAATTTCTCCATGATTTCTTTATTCAACTGAATCGCTGGTTTATCATCTTTCGAGATAAGTGGCGTATATTTGATTTCTTTCGTTTGCTCTTTGTTGTAGTATTCCCAAGCATTTTTGATAATTTCAGGCTTGAAAAGCATATCCAAAATCGTTAGTGCCTCGGCTTTTGCTCCTGCTGTACAACCTTTGTGGGCAATCGGAGTGGCCATCGTGATGGCATTTGCCCAATGATGTCCTGGCATTCCTGGCATATTTGATGGGTAACGCAAAACCACCGTTGGCAAAGACCACGAAATATCGGCAATATCATCGGAGCCACCTTGACGAACAATATTTGGCGAATAAACTGGCTCGCTCATAGTATCGAGCTTCATGGCTAAACCATCAGCTTTGGGTGCTTTTAGCTCTTTTTGAGCAGCTTTGGCCAACATTTGGTCTTCTTCCGACCATTGTGGCAAACCTACACGCTTGATATTCTGATACATTGCATCGGCAATTGGCTTATTAAAATGACC
>NZ_JBMLRC010000045.1:0-1394 GCF_049241225.1 Emticicia sp. | reverse complement strand
AAAAGTGCAGTTCGTGGATATTGACGAATTTGATGGTGACGAACATGACATCGCTGATTTGCAGTCGAATCATTATAATGAAGAAGAAGTAAAATTTGAGGTTGAGCGAATAAAACGAAGCATGGAGCAATTACCCGAAGGTTTTAGAGTAGTGCTATCATTGTATTTGTTTGAAGGCTATGACCACGAAGAAATCGGTAAAATTTTAGGTATCAACGAATCGACTTCTCGCACGCAATACATGCGAGCAAAGAAGAGGCTGTTGGAGATAATAAAATGAAAGTCCACAGTTGAGAGTCAACAGTCCACAAAAGATGGCTGTCGAGTTACAATCTTCTTCTGAGAGTGGTCTTTTTAATGTTAAGTTTTAATCCCTTTTAGGGGCTTTGGGTATTATATATGAATAAATTAGAAAGATTTGTAAGAGATAACCGTGAGGCATTTGACGACTACGAGCCGTCGGCTGACTTATGGAAAAAAATAGAGGCGAAAAACATTCATGCCAAGCCTGAAGGTAAACTCGTGAGTTTACAAAATTGGATTGGTAGTCGACCGAAATTTGCGTTGGGAATGGTGGCTGGCTTTGCGGTGTTTTTGATGGTGGGTTATTTGGCGTATAATTATGCCAAACCTGCTTCTCAGAATCCTGAAATTATGGCTTTGAGTCCGACTTATGCGAAAGAACTGACACAGTTTGCATCGTTGGTTGAAGCAAAGCGTGAGGAATTAAAAACCATCGAAAAAGAAGACCCCGAACTCTATCATCAGTTTGATACCGAACTAACGGTTTTGAACCAAAATTACCAGAATCTTAAACAAGAATTACCCAAAAATCCGAACCAAGAAGAGTTGCTCAAAGCAATGATTCAAAACCTTAGTATGCAGATTGAGTTGTTAAATCAGCAGTTAGAAATTATTCAGAAAATTAAAGAAGCAAAAAATGAAAAGACAAACACAATGGTATAAGTCGGCTTCTCCTAATTCTCGGAATTTAGGGGGGCTAATGGGAGTATTTTTTTCACTCTTAACACTTACTTCTTTCGCTAATAATGGTGACTCAGTACAATGCTCAACGCCCGAATGGATTGAACGCCGCAAGAATATTACGTTTTCGTATTCACTTTCGGCCAGCGATAAAGTATCACTCGAAAATCAATTTGGAGATATAAACGTGAGTTTTTGGAATAAAGATGAGATTAAAGTTGAGGTAACAATTCTGGCAAATGCTACTTCTGAAGAGCGAGCCGCCAATTTTATTAGTACGGTTGATGTGCAAGGGAAAAAAGCTGATGGTACGGTAAGTATAAAAACCACGATTGACCGTGAAGGAGGAAATTATAATAATAATACGTGGAATTGGAAAGGGGGAAGCAATGAAAAGAACTCTTTGAAGA
>NZ_JBMLRC010000044.1:24379-30234 GCF_049241225.1 Emticicia sp. | reverse complement strand
ACAGCTTCTTGTCTTGCTCCGGTTGGCCTAGTAACTAGTAATATCGCATCAAATTCAGCTACTATAGCTTGGAATTTAATTAATGGAGCGATTGATTATACTATTCAGTATAGACCATATTCAAGCTCAAATTGGATAACTCTAGCAGCTGTAACAGCTAATGCATATAGTATAACTGGATTATCAAGTGGAACCACTTACGAATGGCAAGTAAAGGCGAGTTGTTCGGCTTATAGTTTGACAACTTCATTTACTACATTGTCAATTGCGGCTTCGAAGAAAAATTCTTCGATCAATGTTCCAGTTGATATAAAAGGGAAAAGTTTGAGTAATATTCCTGTTCCATTAGAAATAATGACGAGATTCTCTGTTTATCCGAATCCTGCTCAAAACAGTATTTCATTAATGATTGGAAATGAAGATAAAATAGAAGGAGATGCTTTTTATCAGATTGTGGATTTTAGAGGAAGAATTAGGAAGTCTCAAAAAATCTCTGGAAACAGTGTCGATTTGGAGATATCTGATCTAGAGCCTGGGCCATATATCATTCAAATGGTCAGTAAATTAGGAGTGGTTGAAAGCAAAACCATGATAAAAGAATAAGTTTTTTAAGCGGTCTGCTACCCAATAGCAGACCGCTTTTTCGTTAAGCAACGGCCTCAGCCAACACACGATAACTATACGCCAAACCCATAGCCACACTATTAAAATTATCGCCCGATTTGATCTTTCCTGAACCAAAACGCTTCATAAAGATATTGTTGAGTGGCCGAACCATCGAAGTACCACCGGTCATAAATACCACATCAATGTCTTCGTTTTTTATCTGATTTTTATCAAGAAACTCTTGCAAATACTGTTCGATTTTCTCGACGTTTTTGTCAATAATTTCTTCCGAAAACGCTTGAATAGAAATAGGCTCGTTGATGGCAATTTCGCTTTCGTTAAACTCAAAAACAGCATTATCAGACTTTGTTAAGTCGATTTTTACTTTTTCGATTTGCTTAAATAACACATAGCCTAAGTTTTGTTCAATCAAGGTTTGTAGGTTTTTCACTCGATAATCTTTGCCCGAATATTGGTAAGATTTAGCAATGCTCAACTTCATACGGAGGGAGTCGAGGAAGTTCATTTTTTCCCACGAACAAATGCTATAAAAATACGAAAGTGGCAAATCAATCGGTTTTCCAGGCGTAAATTCTTCTTTTACACCACGCCCGAAATATGGTGTGCCTTTGTGCCACATAATGTCAGAATCGAAGCTATCGCCACCGATATAAATACCTCCTTGAGCCAGCATGTCGGCTTTGCGGTCAGCTTGATTGATGGCCTCCGGGTTGAGTTTCATCAATGAAAAATCAGATGTACCACCACCAAAGTCGGCTACTAAAACCAGTTGTTGGTTTTCGATTTGACGTTCATACGTAAATGCCGCTCCGATTGGCTCCATTTGAAAATAAAACTCTTCGAAACCAGCAATTTGGGCCGCTTTTGAGAGCCTTTCTTGAGCTAGAGCATCTTTCTCGGGGTTTTCGTCAAAAACTACTGGTCGGCCAATAACGGCGGTTTTGATGTTTTCTCCCACAAATTCATCGGCTATTTTCTTTAGATGCACTAAAATCAAAGCTACTAAATCTTCGGCACGGTAGCTTTTCGAGCCGATGCGGGTATCAATAAAGCTTTTATTTGGCAAAACCTTTTTGATAGATTTCATGAATCGCCCACGCATACGGCTTTGCACATAGAGCGAAATGGCATCATGCCCAACCGTTGGAGCAACAATTTCTTTGGGAGTTGTAGGCTCGGGGAAAAATAGGAGCGAAGGTATCGTGAAAAGTTTAACTAAATTATTTGTTTCGGTGTCAAGAATTGCAAGGGCCGAGTTGGTCGTTCCGAAATCAATTCCGTAAATATATTTGCTCATGAAAAACGATTATAATGTAGCACAATTTTCTGAATTGTGTATGCGTAGAACAATTTGAAAATTGCGTGAGGATAAAAAAATTACATACTCTCGGTAAGGTCACGAACTTGACCTTTGTCGCAGTAGAGCGTACGGTACGGGAAGCGTTCGATAAGCTCGAAATCATGGGTTGCCATCAGTACGGCAGTATTCGATTTTTCGTTTATGTCGAGGAAAAGTTTCAGAATTTCAACCGACATTTCGGGGTCAAGATTCCCCGTTGGCTCATCGGCCAAAATAATGTCGGGTTTGTTGAGTAATGCTCGGGCAATTCCGACTCTTTGTTGCTCACCACCCGAAAGTTGGTGGGGCATTTTTTCGAGAATATGAGGTAGATTAACCAACGAAAGTACTTCTGCTATTCGCTCATTCATTTCATTTTTATCTTTCCAGCCCATGGCTTTCAAATAGAAATGAAGATTTTTTTCGATATTTCTATCACTCAGTAATTGGAAATCTTGAAAAACTATCCCGATTTTTCGACGTAGATAAGGTATTTCGGAACGTTTAAGAGCGTGAAGTTCAAAACCACCGATTATTCCAGAGCCTTTTTCAAGCCAAAGGTCGGCGTAAAGCGTTTGTAAAAGCGAAGATTTCCCACTTCCAGTTCGGCCAATTAAATAGACAAATTCTCCTTTTTGGATACTAAAATTTACATCCGACAAAACCAATTGGTCTCGTTGGTAAATAAAAGCCTTTTGTAGAGAAATTACCGAACTTTCCATAATTAATTAAGAATTAAGAATTAAGAAGGAGGAGTGATTGACCAAAAAGATAAACCGTTCTAATTCTTAATTCTTAATTCTACATTCTTAATTCTTAACTAATTTTATTTTGCGTTCACTTTAGCGTAGTCAGCTAAGAATTTAGCCAAGCCGCTGTCAGTTAATGGGTGATTCAATAATGCCATGATAGCCGAAAGTGGGCCAGTCATTACGTCAGCACCGATTTTAGCACATTGTAAGATGTGCATTGGGTGACGCACCGAAGCAGCTAAGATTTGAGTTTCAAATCCGTAGTTGTCATAAATCAAACGAATATCTTCGATAAGATTCATGCCATCGGTTGAAATATCATCTAAACGACCAACGAACGGAGATACATAAGTAGCACCAGCTTTAGCCGCTAACAAAGCTTGACCAGCTGAGAAAACTAAGGTACAGTTGGTTTTGATACCTCTTTCTGAAAAATATTTAATAGCTTTGATACCATCTTTAATCATTGGTACTTTCACTACAATTTGCTCGTCGATTTCAGCTAACTCTTCGCCTTCAGCAATCATTTCTTCAAAAGTAGTAGAGATAACTTCGGCACTTACATCGCCGTCAACAATCTCGCAGATTGCTTTATAATGACGCATAACGTTGTTTTTGCCAGCAATACCTTCTTTTGCCATTAGTGAAGGGTTGGTAGTTACGCCGTCGAGAACACCGAGGTCTTGTGCTTCTTGAATCTCTTTAAGAGAGGCTGTATCAATAAAAAATTTCATGGAGAGAAACACCCCTATCCTCATAAAGGAGGATTTTTGTTTGATGCTTTCTAGTCTTGGGGCTATTTAGACTAAAAAGCTACATGAATATGTTTTTCTAAAAAAAAGTCAAAAAAAAAGGCAAATTCACCGCTCAACCACAGTACCCTTGCTTCGGTCAAGACCTGGGGGATTCAGCAGGAGCTGGTAATTTGCCGACACAAAAGTAGTAATTTTTTGACTGTCTGCAAACGTTTTTTTGTGCAAATTTAATAGTTTTTTTGATTTTAGTCTCAAAAATCGAATTAATCGCTTGATAGTCAGTTATTTGTCGGGTAAAGCAAGAGGGTTAAAAAAAATTAACGAGGTATATCATATTTTTTAAAATCTGTTAGTCGTAATTTTGTTTGTTTTGATAAATATTCCTAACCCAATACCTTTAAAGAGATGATACAGAAAGTAATACTTTGGTTTTTTGTAGTGATGTTTTTTGTGTTTGCATTGGTGCAGTATAATGACCCTGACCCTTATGTTTGGATTCCCGTGTATCTGATTCCGGCGTATTTATGTTATTACAGATTGCAAGGAAAGGGCGATAAATTGATGTATTTTGCCTTCGGTTTATTGTTTTTGATGTGGGCAATAAATCAATTTCCGCCTGAGTGGGAAGGTGTTTTGTTGAATCAAGGTATGAAAACCGTGAATATCGAATTGGGTCGTGAATCGCTTGGCTTGGGCTGTTGCACCATTGGAATGTGGCTTTGTGCGGCGTTGAAGTGAGTTCTGAATTCAAAGTTCTGAGTTCTGAGTGATGAATTTTAACTCTACACCCAGAACTCTAAACTATTAAAGCATTGCCATAAATTCTTCTTCCGAAATCATCGTTACGTTGAGTTTTTTGGCTTTTTCTATTTTTGATGAGCCAGGTTTTTCGCCAACAATCAGAAAATCTAATTTTCCTGAAACTCCACTTACCACTTTTCCTCCATTCGCCTCGATTTTTTGTTCGAGGGCTTCACGCTCAAAATTGGCGAACGTACCTGTGTAGAGGAAAGTCTTTCCTGCCAGTTGGTCGCCTTCAATTTCTTTAACTTCATCTAATGCGGCCATTTGTAAACCTGCTGCTCGAAGTCTTTCGATTAAAGCCAAATTATCTTCATTCTGGAAAAATTCAATAATACTTTGGGCAATCTTGTCGCCAATTTCGGGTGCGGTGCGAAGTGTTTCGTAATCGGCGTTTTTGATATTATCAATATTTTTGAAGAAGCTCGCCAGTTTTTCGGCCACAGTAGCACCTACATAACGAATACCGATACCAAAAAGCACTTGTTTGAATGGTGCTTGCTTCGACTTTTCGATACCATCTAAGATATTCTGAACGGTTTTTTCTTTGAAACCAATTTTTCTGACTTTTCCTGTGAGTTCGTCTTCGGTTACTTTTTCGAGTCCGAAAAGTTTTTCGTAGGTCAAATCATATAAATCTGTGATGTCGTTCACCAATCCTTTATCATAAAGCAATTCGATTTTTCCTTCACCCAAACTATCAATATTCATGGCTTTGCGGTGAATAAAATGCTCGATTCGGCCTCTAATTTGTGGTGGACAACCTTTTTCATTGGTACAGTAGTGGTTGGCTTCGCCTTCTTTGCGAGTTAATGCACCGCCACATTCGGGACAAGTAGTTGGATACACAATTTCTTGCGTGTTGAACATATCTCGCTTCGATAAGTCAACGGCCGTTACTTTCGGAATGATTTCGCCACCTTTTTCCACAAAAACTGTATCGCCGATTCTTAAACCCAAACGCTCGATTTCGTTGGCATTGTGGAGCGAAGCACGTTTGACGGTTGTACCAGAAAGGTGTATGCCTTTGCCGTTAAGTTTTTCATTGTCGAGTTCGGCCACGGGCGTAATTGCTCCTGTGCGACCCACTTGATAGGTAACAGCTTTCAGAATAGCGGGTTTCGATTCGGCTTTGTATTTATAGGCAATTGCCCAACGTGGACTTTTGGCAGTATAACCCAATTCGGCTCTTTGAGCAATCGAGTTGAGTTTAATTACGATACCGTCAGTGGCGAGTGGTAATGAAAAACGTTTTTCGTCCCATTCGTTGATGTAAGCAATCACCTCTTGGATTGTGCTGCATTTTTTCCAAGTTTGCGACACATTGAAACCTAAGTTTTTGAGTGCTATTAGGCTTTCTTCGTGTGTTGCAAAGACTTCCTCATCTGACAGAAATTGATAGACATAAGCATCAAGCCCACGACGAGCTACTTCGGCCGAATCTTGCAATTTGAAGCTACCCGAAGCGGCATTTCGAGCGTTGGCGTAGCTTTCTTCGCCGGCTGCTTCGGCATCTGCATTCATTTTTTCAAATGATGAGTAAGGTAGGAAACCTTCTCCACGGACTTCAAAAACAGCCCC
>NZ_JBMLRC010000044.1:7259-24279 GCF_049241225.1 Emticicia sp. | reverse complement strand
GTAATATCATCGCCTCTTACGCCATCGCCACGAGTTACACCACGAACAAAAATGCCGTTTTCATAAGTCATTGATAGCGAAATACCATCAAACTTTAATTCACAAATATATTCGTAAGTTTCGCCGTTGAGTCCTTTTCTTACTCTTTCATCAAAGTCGATGAGTTCTTGCTCATTGTAGGTATTTGCCAACGAAAGCATCGGGTAACGGTGCTCGACACTCGCAAAGTTTTTGGTAATAGTACCACCTACACGATGCGTCGGCGATTCGGGCAATTTTAGGTCAGGGTACTGATTTTCGAGCGATTCTAATTCTTTCAAGAGCATATCAAACTCTTGGTCAGAAATTTCCGATACGCTATCCATGTAGTAGCGTTGGTTATAGTAATTGAGTTTTTCGGTTAGCTCGCTTATGCGTTCGGCAGGATTCATAGTCAGCTTTTTGTCTGTTAAAGAATATTTTATTTCATTACCGTCGGTTTTAACCGACGGATAACTGAAATGAATATAAAAATGGCTTTAGATATGAGTCAAGTATAGCTCCAATTTTGGCTAAAGCCTTTTTTTGATGTTTTTCAGAACCGTCAGCTAAAGCAGACGGCAATGAATTTTGACTTAATTCAACGCAATTTATAAAGATTTCATTAAAAAAGCCTGCTTAGGGGCAGGCTTTCTATAATTCTCACAATTTGAAAAATTGTGTTGTACTATACTTGCATGATGTCTTTTTCTTTATCGGCCATTAGTTGTTCGGCTTTGGCAATATAGCTGTCGGTCATTTTTTGCACACGGTCTTCAGCTTTTTTTACTTCGTCTTCTGAGCCACCATCTTTCTGAATTTTCTTCAATTCTTCGTTGGCTTCTTGGCGTACTTTACGCACATTTACACGAGCAACTTCGATTTCGGCTTTAGCTTTTTTAACTAAATCTCTACGACGTTCTTCGGTCAATGGTGGGATATTCAAGCGAATAATTTCTCCGTCGTTGGCAGGAGATAGGCCCACGTTTGAGTTGATGATGGCACGCTCAATATCGTTGATAAGTTTACGCTCAAAAGGCTTAATAGCAATTGTGCGAGCATCAGGCGTACTGATTGATGACACTTGACTTAATGGAGTGGGTGCACCATAATATTCTACCTGAATACCATCAAGCATTTGGGCAGAAGCACGTCCAGCTCTGATTTTTGAAAGTTCGATTTGTGTATGTTTCAAGGCACGTTCCATCGTGTCTTTCGCCATATCAAGGACTAATTCTATTTCTTCCATTTTCTTAAACTTCGTATTTCTATAATTATAATATCTATAATATTCAAATTACTCGCCTACCAAAGTACCTACATCTTCACCTTGCACTACCTTCATCAAATTTCCTGCTACATTCATATCAAACACGATGATTGGCATTTTGTTTTCTTTGCAAAGTGCAAAGGCCGTGAGGTCCATTACTTTAAGGTTTTTGTTGATGGCTTCTTCGTAGCTAATTTTATCGTATTTTGTGGCGGTAGCATCTTTACGTGGGTCGGCAGTATAAACACCGTCAACGCTTGTGCCTTTCAATAGTACATTTACGCCGAGTTCGTTGGCTCTTAAAGCTCCACCCGAATCAGTCGAGAAGTACGGGTTTCCTGTTCCTGCTCCTAAGATGACGATTCTGCCTTTTTCGAGGTGACGAATCGCACGACGACGAATGAACGGTTCGGCTACTTGTTCCATCTTAATGGCCGACATTAAACGTGTATTTAAACCAGCTTTTTCTAATGCACTCTGTATGGCCATACCGTTGATTACTGTGGCAATCATACCCATGTAATCGCCTTGCTCACGGTCAATGCCAGAGTTTTGGCTTGCTCCACGAAAGATATTTCCACCACCGATTACGATTGCAACTTGGCAACCTGCATCAACAATAGATTTAATTTCTTGGGCGTACTGCGAAAGAATATCGGAGTTAATGATTTGGCTTTTATCGCCGCCGTTGAGGGCTTCGCCACTTAATTTAAGGAGGATTCGCTTGTATTTTAGTTCAGACATGAGGGTGTATTTTAGAGCAAAGTTAGGGTTAAATTTTTGAGTTTGGAAAATTTTGTCGGTAGAAATTTGAATCTACTCCACAAAACAAGAGTGGCACACCTTGTTGGGTTCAACAATGAGGTGTGCCACTCCTAAAAAAAATATTGACCATTGGCCACGAAATATCGACTAAATTTTACTCAAACTCCATAATTAATTGTCCTTTTTCAACGCTATCGCCAGTGTTGGTTTTGATACTTTTCACGATTCCGTCACCTGCGGCTTTGATGGCATTTTCCATTTTCATGGCTACCAAAATCAACAGTACATCCCCTTTCTTTACTTCATCACCTACCTTTACTTTCATTTCATAAATTAAGCCTGGCATTGGTGCTTTTAGGTTATTGAGTTTGGCCGATGCCGCACTACTCATGCCCATTTTTTCTAAAAGTAAATCAGTCCGATTTTTGAGATTGACGGTATGAATTGTCCCGTTTATTTTCAGTTTAAAGATTTTTTCGGCGTAATTGGCCTCTACGAGTTCGGCATTATACGATTGATTATCTTTAATGATATGAAAATGATTCTCAGAAATATCACGTAAATCCCACGAGAAGGGCTGGTTATTGATTGAAATCGCTCCTTTTTCGTCAGAAATCTCAAAAGTTTGGTCGTTTATGATTGCTTTTAGCATGGTTTTGTTGATTAGATTTGAGTGTAACGCAAAAAGTATCGAGCCAAAAACTTTTAAAAAATTAACTGATTTTGTCTTCTTGCATCATTTTTTATTTATCAAATATACACCAACCAAAATGATTGTCATACCAAAATAATGCAAAAAAGATATAGATTCGCCATCAATGAAACCCATCAAGGTAGCCACAACTGGAATTAGATACGTAACCGAAGATGCAAAAACGGGTGAAGAAATCTGTAAAACATAATTGAAAATGATAGCTGCAATGCCCGAATTGATTGCTCCGAGTAGTAGCAACATCATCAATGGTTGGAGGGTATCGGCATTGATACGAGAAACAAAATCGGTTGAGAATAGAATGATGGCTGATACTACGGCCACACTAAAAAGTGTCCAACCGCTCAATAAAACGGCATTGATTCCGCTCAAATGTTTACCCACAATATTTACGTTGAAACCGTACATCAACGATGCCAAGATAATTAGGAGAGCATACGGGTTCAGTTGATTGAGCGAAAGCCCATCTTTGCTTGAAGAAAGTACTAAAATAACGCTTCCCGCAAAACCCAAAACTAAACCTGCTACTTGCCAACGCTTGATAATTTGCTGAAAGAAAATAGCACCTACAATCAATACAAAAAGTGGTGTTGCGGAGTTTAAAGTTCCTGATAATGAGCTATTTATCTTACTTCCGGCAAAGGCAAATAAGAATGCAGGCAGAAAATAACCTAAAAGCCCCGAAGCAATGAAGTATTTGGTTTTTTCTTTTGGAAATTGTTTGCGAGAAGAAATTATCCAAGGCAAAAATACCAATCCAGCCGCCAGGATTCTGACCGTTCCGATTTGAATTGGTGTAAAGGCATCAAGACTTTTTTTGATAATAATAAACGAAGACCCCCACATAATGGCCAGTAAACTGAGCAAAAGCCAAGAAATAAGTGTTCGGTTTTCGGGATTGGTAAAGGTGTTTTTATTCATAATAAATGAGTGAATGCCTCAATGATAGAATGAGTGAATGATAGAATGGTTGAATGAGCGAGTGATTGAATGAAAGAATCAGTTCAATATTCATTCATTCTCTCATTCAATCATTGAGGCATTGGATTTAATCCACGCCAGCGTATTCAACTTTTATTTCTTGTTTTTCGAGGATGAACCCTTCGTAAACTTTTGAAACTTCGGCAAGTATGGAAAGAATTTCTTGGAAATCCATCGAAAGCACCAAACGCATACGGTATTCTTTGAAGTTGGGTAATCCTTTGAAGTAATTACTGTAATGACGACGCATCTCTAAGATTCCTTGGCGTTCGTTTTTCCATTTCATCGAAAACTCTAAGTGCTTTCTGGCGGCATCTACTCGTTGTTCGATGCTTGGTGGAGCGAGTTTCTCGCCAGTTTTGAAGTAATGTTTGATTTCGTTGAAAATCCAAGGATAGCCGATGGCCGCACGGCCAATCATAATTCCATCTACTCCAAAACGATTGCGGTAATCAAGGGCTTTTTCGGGCGAATCAATGTCTCCATTGCCAAAAATCGGAATCTTTATGCGAGGGTTTTCTTTGATTTTAGCAATCAAAGTCCAATCTGCTTCGCCTTTATACATTTGGGCTCGGGTGCGTCCGTGTACGGTAAGAGCCTGAATACCAACATCTTGCAGGCGTTCGGCAACTTCTTCTATATTTTTGGTTTCTTCATTCCAGCCCAAACGAGTTTTTACCGTAACAGGTAAATGGGTATTTTTTACCACCGAAGCGGTCATTTCGGCCATTTTCGGAATATCTTGTAATAAAGCCGCTCCCGCACCTCGGCAAGCAACATTCTTTACAGGACAACCATAATTGATGTCAATCAAATCGGGTTTGGCATCGGTGGCAATGCGTGAACATTCGCCCATGGTTTCAACATCGCTACCAAAGAGTTGGATTCCGATTGGGCGTTCGTACTCAAAAATATCGAGTTTTTGCACACTTTTGGCTGCATGACGAATCAATCCTTCGGACGAGATAAACTCGGTGTACATCAAATCAGCACCGTTTTCTTTACAAACCAAACGAAAAGGAGGGTCGCTCACATCTTCCATCGGAGCGAGTAAAAGTGGAAATTCTCCTAAATCTATATTACCTATTTTTGCCATATTCTCATGTAGAACAGGTTTGTATCCTGTTTTTCTTTAAACTACGAATCGACAGGTTGGAAACCTGTCCTACAAAAACTTAACTATAAAAAAACGCTAATAATTCCTTTCGGACAGCCAAAAACGGCCTAAACATTGCGAATGCAGGAAATACTGAATATTTTTACCACAAAATTACGAAAAAACTTATGAAACTTACCGATTCTCGTGAAAACCCCGCAGCTTCGTCGCTTCTGATTATCATTGGCCTATTTTTGATAGGTTTTTTGTTTTTAGGTAGTGTGATTCAGATTTTGGCGATGATGGCCGCTGGAGCTTCTTTGACCGATTTTATGAATAGCGACGGCGACTTCTCTAAACTACCTAATGCGTGGCTCGGAATGATTCTGGGGCAGGGTTTGGGTTCGTTTATGGGTTTTGTTGGTACGGCTTGGTTCTATTGGAGAATTATCGAGAAAAAACCTTGGAAAGACCTCGACTTTAATAAAGTGCCTGCTTTACCTGTTTTCGGAATGGTGGTGTTAATCCAAATGGCTTTTATGGGTTTTAATGGTTGGTTGCAAGAAATCAATCAAGGGATTTCGTTTCCTGAATCAATGAAAGGCTTGGAGGCATTATTGAAAGGAATGGAAGATAAATTGGCCGAGACAACTAAGTTTTTTACAAATTTCACTTCATTTTGGCAGTTTTTATTGGCATTTTTGGTGATTGCAGTAATTGCTGGAGTAGGAGAGGAGTTGATTTTTAGAGGCTTAATCATGCGAAAATTGTTGCTCGGCACTGGCAATCCACACATTGCGATTTGGGTGTCAGCTTTCATTTTTGCGGTTATTCACTTTCAATTTTATGGTATTTTACCCCGCATGATGCTGGGTGTTTTGTTTGGCTATTTTTATTTGTGGACAGGAAATATTCGTGTGCCGATTTTTGCCCATATTTTTAATAATGGTTTGGCTATAACGATTATGTATTTGCATAATATCGGAATCGTGAAAACTGATTTGGAAAGCATGGACGATGTGCCGATGCCAATTGTAGGTTTTTCGTTGATTGCAACTATTGGCCTCATGTTTTTGTTGAAGAATTATATGCTTCAACAGAAGCAAGAAAACTAATTAATCAACGGTCAACTGACGATTATCCACAGTGCTATAAACGAAATTTAAGCAGAAAAAGTGGAGAGTTTAGTGGTTGAGTAAAAGAGAATTTGAATGGAAGAACAGTCGAAATTTAAGCAATGGTTTAAGCGGCTCGGGTGGGCTGGTTTTCTGTTTTTTTTGATAAAAGGCTTACTTTGGCTAATAATCCCGTATTTGATAACGAAGGGAATCATTGGGAAATAATGTATAATTGAAACGGGGTCGCCCGTGCGATGGATAATTGATAATGAATTTGATGCAATAAATTTGCTCTTTCATTGTCAATTATCCATTTTACATTATCAATTAAAATTAATATCCCACGCTTGTATTATCGGCACGAGGGTCTGATGCACCTTCGAGTGTGCCATCTGGACGCAGCAAAATGCAGTCCATTCTTCCGAGTGTGCCTTTTTGGGCGTCAATGATATATCCTCTTGATTTTAAGGCGTTTAATGTTTTTTCGCTGAAAGCGTTTGCTTCATAAACTGTTCGGTCAGGCAACCATTGATGATGAAACTTAAGGGCATTTACTGCTTGCTGCATGGTCATTCCGTGTTCGATTACATTCAAAATAGTTTGGTAAACCGATGTAATGATTGTTGAGCCACCAGGCGTTCCAACGGCCATCAAAAACTTGCCATCTTTTTCTACAATCGTTGGTGTCATTGACGAAAGCATACGTTTTTCGGGTTGAATTTCGTTGGCTTTATTTCCCAATAATCCAAACATATTGGGTACTCCTGCCTTAATGCTGAAATCATCCATTTCGTTATTCATCAAAAATCCACCGCCCGAAACAACAACTTTGCTACCGTAGCCACCATTGAGTGTAGTTGTTATTGAAACCGCATTTCCTTCCTTGTCAACTACCGAATAGTGTGTTGTTTCGTTCGATTCATATCCTGGAATCGTACCGCCATCAATCGATTTACTATCAGTTGCTTTTGCAAAATTGAAATCAGACCAGCGTTTTTTCAAATATTCACGGCTCATTAATTCTTTCATGGGTACTTTCACGAAATCCATATCGCCCATCCATTTAGCACGGTCGGCATAAACACGGCGTTCGGCCTCAATCATTACTTGTACGGTTGAGTCGGAGTTAAAGCCCCACTTACGGAGCGGATATTGCTCAACACTTCTTAATAATTGCACCAAAGCGACCCCACCACTCGAAGACGGTGGCATCGTGATGATTTTGTAGTTTTTATAATCGGCCACGATTGGTTCACGCCAAGCAGAATGATATTTTTTTAGGTCTTCGTGCGAAATAATGCCGCCACCTTTTTTCATTTCATTGACCAATAAATCGGCTACTTCGCCTTCATAAAAACCGCTACGACCTTTTGCTTGAATACTGCGAAGCGTTTTTCCTAAATCTTTTTGGATTAAAACATCTCCTTTCACCCAATCACGGTTTTCTGGGTTCATGAAGTAAGGTGTGTTTTCGCCATTGACTTTCTTGAAGGTTTGTTTATTATTATTTAGCCCCAATGCTTCACGGTCGGTTAGAACTACACCTTTTTCTGCCAAATCAATGGCTGGTTGAACCACTTTTTCCCACGATAATTTTCCAAATTTTTTGTGTATTTCCACCATGCCGTCAACCGCCCCTGGTACGCCGCTTGCCAAATGCCCAAGCAAACTAAGTCCTTGAATCACATCGCCTTTGGCATCGAGATACATATCTCTGTTGGCTTTGAGTGGTGCTTTTTCTCTGAAATCAAGCGTATATGCTTTGCCATTTTTATCTCTGATAACGGCAAACCCGCCACCGCCTATATTTCCTGCAAACGGAAACACAACGGCCAATGCAAAGTGCGTAGCAACAGCCGCATCAATGGCATTTCCACCCATTTTCATGATTTCTACACCTACTTTCGAGGCTTCTGGGTGAGCAGATGCCACCATCCCGTTTTGACCGATTACACCTTTGCGGTCGGAGAAAAATGCTTTTTGATTAGGGTCTTCTTCAAAAAGTACGAATAAGTCTTTTGATTTGCTCGATGTGCCATCAGTTGTTTGAGTAGGTTTATTTTTGCAAGCAAAGGCAAAAAAAACTAAGAAAAGGGTAAGAAGGGAAAGGTTTTTCTTCATGTTTATTGATGTTTTCTGTGGGGCGAACTTCCTAGTTCGCTGTTTTAAATATGTGACCAACCTAACAAAGCGAATTTGGAGATTAGCTCCACATATCCTTGAAATTTGCCGTTAATTTACTAAAAACTACTGATTGACGAAATTCATTTCCGAAAGTAATTTCACAGACCTATTTTCGTAAAATCATTAATTCAAAAAAACTGCCCTGCGGGGCGAGAAAATATGAAAGTATTCCTACTAATATTCGAGAGTTTTCGTTTTGCGATGAACGCCCTGAAAGAAAATCTTTTGCGTACGGTTTTGTCGCTTTTGGGCGTAACGGTCGGAATTTTCTCAATTATTGGGGTATATACGATGGTAGATTCGCTCGAATCGAATATCAAAGGTAGTTTAAATTCGATTGGTACGAATGTAATCTATGTACAGAAATGGCCATGGTTTTTTGGCGGAGGCGATTATCCGTGGTGGAAATATTTTCGTCGTCCAGAACCTAAATACGACGAATTCAAATATTTGAAAGATAATCTTGAAAATGCCCAAGCCGTAGCGATGATGGATTTTGCGGGTGGGGTTTCGTGCAAGAAAGGTAATAATAGTATTGAAGCTCTGTGTCAAGGAATTACCTATGATTTTACTGAAATCACCGAGGTTCCGATTGTCAATGGCCGATATTTTGCTCCGCAAGAAGTGGAATCTGGTCGAAATGTGGGCGTTTTGGGAGCTGATATTGCCGAAGCATTATTTCCTGACTCAGACCCAATCGGACAAACTTTCAAGATGAAAGGACAGAATATTACGGTTATTGGTGTGCAGGAACGAAAAGGAAAGCAAATTGCCGATTTTGGTGGAGAACCCGACCAAAAGGTTTTTATTCCGTTTTTGGCACATAAACGCATTTTTTCATCAGGCGAGCCTTATGGTGATATTGTATTGAAAGGTTTTGATAAAGATGAAGGACTTTTTGAATTGGAAGGCGAAACAACAGGACTCTTGCGTACGAAGCGAGGTTTACGTCCGGCCGAAGATGATAGTTTTGCACTCAATCGTCCAGAAGCTGCTGCGGCTGCTTTGGGCGAACTGTTTGCTGTGATTGGCGGAGCAGGTACAATTATTGGACTTTTTTCACTGCTTATCGGTGGGTTCGGTATTGCTAATATTATGTTTGTTTCGGTAAAAGAACGCACCAATATTGTGGGTATTCAAAAATCTTTGGGTGCTAAAAATTCTTTCATTCTGTATCAGTTTCTCTTTGAATCCATTTTCTTATGCTTAATTGGCGGTTTTTGTGGGATTGTCTTGGTTTATTTGTTGAGTTTATTGCCACTTGGGTCGCTTGATATAATTTTAACAACTGAAAATATTCTAAAGGGTTTATTGATTTCGAGTGCTATTGGCGTTATTTCGGGTATCTTACCAGCATGGCAAGCGGCTCGCCTCGACCCCGTAATTGCGATTAGGAGTAAATAAAACCCCTAACCCCTAAAGGGGAACTAAAAATATTGAGTAATTTTGGGACATAGAATGTAGTATGAGTCTTGACATCATTCTACATTCTACATTCTACATTCTACATTTTTTGATAATGCCCATTATTCTCAGTATCGAAACTTCTACGAAAGCTTGTTCTGCTGCCATTCATCAAGATGGTAAGTTGCTTTCTGTGAGTGAGTTATATAATGAAAAGTCTTCATCTGGAATGCTCACTACGCTCATAGAGCATGTAGTAAAAACCGCCAGTTTGAAACTCCAAGATGTTGATGCCGTAGCCGTTGCAAAAGGTCCAGGTTCTTATACTGGCCTACGAATTGGTGTTTCTACGGCTAAAGGATTATGTTTCACGCTCGAAAAACCTTTGATTGCTATCAATACCTTGGAAGCAATGGCATTTTCGATTTACGATTTAAAATCAGGTGCTCAGAATCCAGTAACTAATAACCAATCACCAATAACCAATCTACTTTGTCCGATGCTTGATGCTCGAAGAATGGAGGTTTATTGTGCTGTTTATAAGGAAGATACACTTGAAGTCATGGAGCCAACGCAAGCCAAAATTATTGATGAAACTTCGTTTGCTGATTTACTCGAAAAACACCAAATAATCTTCTTTGGCGACGGTGCCGAAAAGTGCCGAACTACTTTGGGCGGAAACCCGAACGCAGTTTTTTTGAACCAGACTGTTTTTCCTTCAGCCAAGAGTATTGGTGCATTAGCTACTCGTGCCTTTGAGCAGCAGCAATTTGAAAACGTTGCCGATTTTGAGCCGTTTTATTTGAAAGAGTTTGTTGGCACTACACCAAAGAAAATATCATTATAGTTGAATGAGATAAGTTATGAAACAAATCACCGTTTAAATCGTTTTTTTATTAGGAGGAGTATAAAGCTATATTCGACATTTTATCGTAAATGATTTAGTGATTAATTGACAATTCGACTTTCGGGCATGAAATATTTCAGTGTGTTTCTTATATTTTTGAGTTTTTTTCAAACTATTTCTGCACAAGATTCCACCAAAAAGAGATTTTTGAGAGATAGAAGTATTGTAGCACTTCCAGTTGTTTTTCGATTACCTGAAACTCGATTTGGGGGTGGAGTAGCTGGCTCGGCGGTTTTTGGATTTGCCAAAGACTCGGTGGGTTCGAATCTTTCCCAAATTTCATTCGGAACAACTTTTACTCAAAACCGACAAATTTTAGTTTTTTTTCCGTTTAAGATATTTGCCAATAACAATAAATACTATTTTTCTTCCGAAAACGGCTGGTTTCGTTATAATTATGTCTATTCGGGCATTGGCGAAGACAGGGTGCCTGATGAAAAATACGATGCCGATTATTTTAGATTTCGATTTCTTGCCTCAAAGTTGATTCGACCCAAAACCTATCTCGGGCTTAGAGTAAACTTTGAAGATTATAAAGTTACGGGTACAGTTGCAGAAGGACAGCTCTCGTCGGGCATAATCAACGGAAGTGATAAATCTCGAACTTTAGGGCTTGGAATGAGCATTTTACGAGATACCCGTGACCAAGTTTTTTATCCGACTAAAGGTGTTTTTGGTGAAATTTTTGCGGTTCCATCGGGCAGAGTTTTTGGAGCAAACCGAAATTTTACAAAGATTTCGGCCGATATAGCTACTTACAAAAGTTTGGGTAAAAAGACCGTTTTGGCGAGTAATTACGTAGCCGTTGCCAATATTGGCGATGTGCCTTTCAATCAGTTGGCTTATTTGGGTGGACAATTCAAGATGCGAGGAATCTTTGAAGGCTATTTTAGAGATAAAAATGCTCTGATTATTCAACAAGAATTTCGCCAAGAAATTTGGAAACGTCTCGGTGCGGTAGCGTTTGGTTCGATGGCATTTTTGGGAAGTGAAGATGATGTTTTTTTGCGGTTGAATAAACCCAAGTTTACCTACGGAGCAGGGCTGCGAGTTGCTACAAAAAATCATCTGAATCTTCGCCTTGACTATGCACTTTCGCCTTATGGAGGTGGAAATATTTATGCCACAATCGGAGAAGCTTTTTAGGAGAATAGACCATAAATCACCATTGTTGACATTACCGCTACCACTATCCAGCCAATTATTTGTAAGATTAATGAGTGTTTGTAGCTACCCATCAAGCGAGATTTTCTACTGGCAATCAGCATAATAGCCAATGCAATCGGCAAAACGAAACCATTTAGCATTCCTACAAAAACGAGCGTTTTTACGGGTTTTCCAACCAAAACAAAGATAATTGTAGAGAAAACAATAAAACCGATAATAATTTGGCGGTTGTATTTCTCGAAATTTGGGTGAAAAGTACGCAAGAAAGAAACCGAAGTATAAGCCGCTCCAACTACCGAAGTAATGGCCGCACACCAAATAACCACCCCGAAGATTTTATAGCCGATTTCGCCCGCCGCACTCTGAAAGACCGACGCTGGAGGATTGTCTTTGCTCAATGTGAAACCAGCCACAACCACGCCCAGCGAAGCTAAAAAAAGCAAATATCGTACTACTGCCGTGACCAAAATGCCAGTAGTAGCACTTCGATTGATTTCGGGTAGATTTTCTTCGCCATTGATCCCAGCGTCCATCAGCCGATGCACCCCCGAAAACGTTATATAACCGCCAACCGTACCACCTACGAGTGTAACGGTAGCCAAAGCATCAAATTTTTTTGGAATGAAAGTGCGTTGAACTGCTTCAAAAATTGGAGGATTCGACACAAAAACTACGTAGAGAATCAATAAAATCATCACGAACCCCAAAATTTTGGTAAAACTATCCATGACTTTACCCGCATCTTTCGAGATAAAAATGCCAATAGCAATGGCCGCACTGATTACCGCTCCGATTTTAACGTCTATTCCAAAAAGCACCTCGAAGCCCAGCCCAGCACCTGCCACATTGCCGATATTAAACGCCAAACCACCCACAACAATCAAAAAAGCCAGTAAATAACCCATTCCAAAGAAGAGTTCATTTGCTAAATCTTGGGCAGGTTTTCGGCTAACCGAAACTACTCGCCAAATATTGAGTTGAGTGCCAATGTCGAGTAAAATCGAAAGCAAAATCACGAAGCCAAAACTGGCAGTGAGTTGCTGCGTAAAAACCGTAGTTTGGGTCAGAAAGCCTGGGCCGATAGCCGAAGTTGCCATCAGAAATGCCGCTCCGATTATGGCGTTTTTGTTTTTCATAGGGGTGTAGTTGGTCAATGATTTACAAAGAAAGCAATTCTACGAGAAGAATTTTAAGGTTTTTTTGAAAATGAAGAGCGTATTTATCTTAAATTTACCAAATCAAACAGTAAACAGTATGGTAGCGGTCAGAAATTCGCAGAAAAAACTCCCAAAAATACCAGCAAAGAAAATTCCAGCCTCATTGATTTATGAAGTCATTGACGGAAAACCTATCTATTATAAAGGTTACAGAGAAGTATTGGGTGGAACAAAGAAAATTAGCGAAATCATGGGAGCAAGTACATTACAGAATACAATTATTGAATACATTTTGAGGATTTTGTTTAGAGGTCTTGATGAGAAAAAGTATCGTATTATGACTAATGAACAAGGTTTACATTTAGAAAATAAGAGCAACTTATCGGCTGATATTGCTATTTTTGAAACCTCAAAATTGCCTTTAAAAGCTGCTGATAAACACTATGCAAGTGTTGCTCCAAAAATTCAAATTGAAGTAGATATTGATGCTGACATTGAAGATTTTGAATTTCCTGAGGCTTATATTAACCTAAAAACTGATAAACTTTTGGCTTTTGGTGTAGAGAAAGTAATTTGGATACTCTCAGAAAGTAAAAAAGTAATGATTGCTACCAAAGAAGAAAACTGGCAAATAGCCAGTTGGCACAATGAAATTGAAATAACAGAAGAACTGAACTTTAATATTGGACAATATCTACAAGAAGGGGAATCTCCATACGCTTAAAAAGACAAACTACCAGAAAATAAATAAATTTGCTCATCAGGTGAAAAGTTACGACTTTAGATAAGTAATAGAGTAAATATAGTAGGTATTTTTCATAGCTAAATTGTTAGCTGTAAGGCTATTCTTTTACTGTGGACTTGCCGACTATCGACCATTGACTTATTATCACACTTAATGAGCATTTTTATGCACAAAATTTATATCATTGCTGTGGCTCTGTTCTCAGTTTTCAATGTTTGGGGACAAGAAAAAAAGAAAGAATTTCGTGAGAATCCCTACGAACGAGCAAGGTTTGAAAGCGAAATCACGCAAGACCCCGCAACTGGGAATGTGCCAACTGAGCGATTGTTTTCAGCAAGAAAAAATCTACAAGATAAAATCCAAAAAGGTCGTTTAGCTTCTTCAATGAATTGGTACGAAATGGGGCCATCGGATGCGGGTGGACGTACACGAGCGTTAGCTCTCGACCCCAATGATACCAATCATAAAAGAGTCTGGGCTGGGGGAGTAGCGGGCGGACTTTGGTATAATAATGACTTCACCGATGCAAATCAGCAATGGGTAAAAATTGATGATTTTTGGGCAAATTTGGCAGTTTCTTGCATTGCGTTTGACCCAAACTCGCCACAAAAAATGTACGTAGGCACGGGCGAAGGTTGGCAAAATATTGATGCTGTGCGTGGAGCGGGCATTTGGTATTCGGCCAATAACGGTACAGTTTGGCAACAATTACCTTCAACCGCTTCCAATGCTGATTTTTATTATGTGCAAGATATAGCAGTAAACTCCAACGGAAAAGTTTTTGCAGCAACCCAAAACGGCGTTTACCGTTCAACCGACAACGGTTCAACTTGGCAACAAGTTTTATTACCCACCACTGGCTCTACCTTTGCTGCCGATTTAGAAATTGCCTCTGACCAAACGATTTTTGCAACTTTTGGTAAAATTACCTCTTCGGGAAGTGGTATTTATAAATCAACCGACGAAGGTGCAACTTGGATAAACATCACGCCCGACAATACTGGAGCAAGAACTGAACTTGCTCTTGCTCCCTCAACTTCGGGAAGTATGCAGGTCATTTATGCGGTTTCTACTTACGGAGATTCGCCCCCAAATACTGGAAAAATCAAATGGTTTAAGAAATCGAGCGATGCTGGTAGCACTTGGACAGATATTGTAGCACCGAATTTCACATCGAATCAAGGCTGGTATAATCTGATTTTGTCGGTACATCCAACCGACCCCAACGTAGTAATTGCGGGTGGTACGAATCTCGCCAAAACGACCGATGGTGGTGCAAACTGGACGATGCTATTTTATGGCCTTCCGTACCCCGACCAACATGCAATTGTTTACAACCCTTATAACCCCGACCAAGTATTGATTGGTAATGACGGAGGCGTTTTTGTATCGAATAACTATGGAAATGCCGCTACCACCGAGCCAACTTTTCAACGCCGAACCAAAGGCTATAATGTAGCTCAGTTTTATAGTGTAGCCGTGAAAAATATTGCAGGAAGCGGCTACGCCATTGGCGGAACGCAAGATAATGGTTCGTTGAGAATCAATCCTCCGATTTTTACGCAAGGAACTGGCACTGACGTTGCCATCTTTAGTGGTGATGGTTATATCTGCTTTATCGACCGCGACAACCCTAATGTGCAGATAATTTCGGGCATTAAAAATGTCTATGAACTACACAATCAGAATGGAGATTTCAGCGAGTCTATCGTCATTGATGGCGATAAAGGCAAGTTTCTGAACCCTGCGGCTTATAATGATAAAATCAATGTGTTTTATTCGTATTCCGACACAACTTCTACCACCACTCGTCTTTCGAGAGTGACTGATGTGGGCGGTGGTACTGTCTTGAGAAGCATGACCGTAAACGTGAAAATGGATATTACGTTTATGAAAGCTGGCAAAACCGACCATACTTTATTTATTGGTTGCAAAGGTGGTAAAATCTATAAAGTCACCAATGCTGGCATTGCTGGTCAGAGCTTTACGCAAATTGATAATGCGTGTTTACCTACGGGAAATACCACTATTTCGTGTATAGATATTGGTGCAAGCGATGATAATTTGTTGGTGACGTTTTCAAATTATGGAATTGCATCGATTTGGTTGACCAACGATGGCGGCACAACTTGGCTCAATAAAGACCAAACGGGTTCGGGTTTGGAAGATATGCCCGTGCGAGCGGCAGTTTTTTATCCACTCGACCGAAAACAAGTATTTTTGGCCACCGAATTGGGTGTTTGGCAGACAACAGATATTTCGGCACCTAACCCCAATTGGCAACCGACAAATGTTGGTTTGGCCAATGTACGCTGCGATGGATTGGTGTATCGCTCAACTGACCGAGTTTTGGCCGTAGGCACACACGGGCGAGGAATATATATGAGTACGCTTCCACTACCACCCAATTGCAATAGCCAGTTGGTGTTAGAAAAAGAAAATCGACTACCCAACGCCACCATCGAATCGTGGGATTGGATACAAGCCAATGCCAACAATGCCATCAATGCAAATCAAAAAGTAACTTATTCCGCAGGCAAATACATTTTGCTCGAACCAAACTTTGAAGCCAAACAAGGTAGTATTTTTCAAGCACAGATTGCTGGGTGTTCGGAGAATTGATAATGTTTTATCAGATTTTCGAATGAATAAAAATCTACCTAGTATTTACTTTTATCACCAAAAACGAAATCATTTAGTACAGTATTTTGTTGTTTCATAGTGGCTTTGGTGCTACCATCAAATAAAACTATTTAAAGCAAATGTCAGAAATAAAAACAGCACTCATCACAGGAGGTTCGAAAGGAATTGGCTACGGTGTAGCGGAAGTATTGATTAAAGAAGGTATTAAAGTAGCAATTACGAGTCGCTCAAAAGCTGCGGCTGACGAAGCTGCGGCCGAACTAAACAAAATAAAAGCAGGATATGCACTCGGAATTGAATCAGATGTAAGAAATTTTGATTCACAGCAAAATGCAGTCAACGAAGTGCTCAATACTTGGGGAAGACTCGATTATTTTGTTGCCAATGCAGGTGTAGGGCATTTTGCACCGATTCAAACACTTTCTGCTGAGCAATGGCACGAAATGATTGATATAAACCTAACGGGCGTTTTTTACAGCATTAAAGCATCTTTAGAGGCTCTAAAAGCCACCAAAGGCTATTTTATTAGTATTGCAAGTTTGGCGGGTACAAATTTCTTTGCCAGTGCCAGTGGTTATAATGCCAGTAAATTTGGTTTGGTTGGCTTTACGCAAGCCATTATGCTTGATTTGAGAAACGAGGGTATCAAAGTTTCTACGATTATGCCAGGTTCGGTGGCTACGCACTTCAATAATCATCAACCGAGCGAACAAGATGCGTGGAAGATTCAGCCAGAAGACATTGGGCAAATCGTATCAGATTTAATCAAAATGCCTGCTCGTACATTACCGAGCAAAGTTGAGGTTCGTCCGACGATGCCTAAGTAAATTTCAGATAAAAAAGGAAGTCTTCG
>NZ_JBMLRC010000044.1:4615-7159 GCF_049241225.1 Emticicia sp. | reverse complement strand
AGCGAAGACTTCCTTAAAAATTATTTCTGCTTATAAATCTTACCTTCTTTCATTACAAGCACCACATTCATCATAGCTTTGGGGTCTTGTAGAGGGTCGCCATCAATGGCCACAATATCAGCCAGTTTACCTTTTTCGATAGACCCAAGGTCATCTTTCATTCCCAGAATCTCGGCATTTACGATAGTGGCCGATTTTATTGCTTCCATCATTGGCATTCCACCTTCTACCATATACATAAACTCTTTTGCATTATAGCCGTGAGCAAAAACCCCCGCATCAGTTCCAAAGGCAACTTTTACGCCCGCTTTATAGGCTTTTGCAAATGTAATGGCCGATTGTTTGCTTGTTTCTAAAATCTTAGGCACTATCAATGGATGATAATATCCCGGAATTTTTACCGAATCTAAGGTTGATTTTCCTGCAATAATCGTAGGCACGTAGTAAGTGCCGTATTTTTTGAATAATTCAATCGCTTCATCGT
The DNA here is from genome assembly GCF_049241225.1 of Emticicia sp. Classification (NCBI taxonomy): domain Bacteria; kingdom Pseudomonadati; phylum Bacteroidota; class Cytophagia; order Cytophagales; family Leadbetterellaceae; genus Emticicia; species Emticicia sp. Next base: position 6,675 of record NZ_JBMLRC010000044.1, on the reverse strand, counting down.
CCATCAGCGTTCCATGTTCGATAGTTGTCACACCCGAACGAATCGCACGTTTCATGCCTTCGGCTCCGTGTGCGTGAGCAGCCACAATAAAGCCGTAATCTTTAGCCGTCGAAACAATGGCTTCAATTTCGCTTTCGGTAAACTGTGGGCCTTTCCCGTTTTTAGCCACGCTCAAAACACCGCCAGTTGCTGTAATTTTTATGCAATCGGCACCGTCTTTATAACGCTGACGTACGGCCTGACGACCTTCTTCGGGGCTATCTACAACACCGTCAGTTACATCATCTGGCACTGTGTATTTGGAATTGATACCATTGGTTGGGTCGCCGTGTCCGCCAGTGGTGGCAATGGTTTTTCCTGAGGTAAAAATTCTTGGCCCAATTACCAAACCTTTATTTATGGCATTTCTCAACGAAATATTTACGCCAGTTCCACCCAAATCACGAACGGTCGTAAATCCAGCCATTAGGGTAGTGTTGGCGTGTTTTTGGGCTTCAAAAGCAATATCAGCCATACCATAACTCATGCGTTTGATGTATTGGTCTTTGCTGCTTTCACTTTCGATATGCACGTGCATATCAATCCAACCAGGCGTAACGGTTTTGGTTTTCATATCTACCACTTTATCGCTTGCTTGTGCGGAAGTATAGCCACTTTGCACATCAACGATGCGATTTTTCTCAACAACGATTGTCATCTGAGATTTAGGGGAATTACTTATACCATCAATCAAAGTTCCGCAATGAATAAGCGTGCGTTGGGCAAAAGACGAAAATGATAAGCCAACCGAAAGAGCCAAAAGGTAAGTTTTTTTCATTGAGATGTTTTTTAGTTTAGGTAGTTGAATTTAATTGCTAAAAGTAGGATATTTTGATTCTTTATAAAATTACTTGCTAAGATTTTTTTACTACCAAGCGTTTTCACAAGGCATGAAAAGAATGTTTTGTGTAATTTAAGAATACTTTGGACTATGGGTGGAAAGTGATAAGACTGTAAGCAATAAAAAAAGGTCTTTCGGAGTTGAAAGACCTTTGAGGTAATTTCGGTGAAAACCTTAATTTTTTGGTACTAAAACACCATTGGCTTCAAACGCTAACTCAGTTTTTGGCTCGGTGATTTTTGCAATTTCATCTTTGCTTTTTCCAGCATCTTCGGCGTAGTGACGAAGCTCGTCAACCGAAGTGGTTTTAGTTTTTGCATTTCCTTCAAAAACGATGGTTTTGCCAGCAATATCTTTCGGTACAAAGAAACCATAATCTTTGAATGTTACTCGCATGGTTTGGCCGTTGTCCATCTTCACTTTCATCCAGCAACCTTTTACTTGGCATACCGATTCTACTACGCCCGTTACTTTGGCATCTACTGTTCCTTTTTCAGCGGCTTTTTTTGCTAAATCTGTCGTGGTGATGGCTCCGCTTGGCTTGATTTTTTCGCCAAAACTGTCATATTTTTGACCAAATGAAACGTTTACTGCGAAAATAATTGCGAAAAGTGTGATGAGTTTTTTCATTGTTGATAATTTAATTTTGAATGATTGACTGAGCGAATGAGAGAATGGTTAATTTGTATTTTTCCTTGCTTTAGAAAGTACTTTTATGATTTCTTCTGCCTCATTCATTAAATCTGCTAATTTATTTAATGGTAAAATATTTGATTCAACTAAAATTTCTAACCAGAAAAGCGATTCGTCAGCTTCTTCAACAGTGATACTTAATTTCGAGTAAAATTCAGCTTTGCTTCTTGCTCGACAAACCGCCCTATAATTTGCTCCAACCGAACTTGCTGACCTTAGTAATTGTTTACCTATGATTTGAGCTTCGTCTGTTTTTGGTAGAGATTGAAATACCTTTATATTTCTCAGCGTGAAATCTTTTGTTCTTTTCTTAAATTCCTCAACAAAAATAGTTTTTTCTATAATCTTTTCCACAGCAATTAAGTTTTTTATTAAGTAGATTCAAACGCTACATTCGCTCATTCAATCATTCAATCATTCAATCATTCAAAATTAATCTACCACTGTTACCCAACCTTTACAATCAACTCCTGTATCGGTTTTAATG
>NZ_JBMLRC010000044.1:0-4515 GCF_049241225.1 Emticicia sp. | reverse complement strand
TTAATCTACCACTGTTACCCAACCTTTACAATCAACTCCTGTATCGGTTTTAATGGTGTAATAATAAGTGCCTGACGAAATACCATTTCCCCAATCGTTTTGGTAATTTTTTGAACTGAAAATCAGTTTTCCGTAACGATTAAAAATTTCTACGGTTGCATTTTTAAATCCTGTGACAAAGTTATCATTTTTTCCATCATTATTTGGTGTAATAACGTTCGGAACTTTACCATCATTTTCTGGAATGTCAATATTTTTTGTCGTTGAAAGTTCACAACCAACTGCGTTGTAGGCTTTCAGGGTTACGGCATAGGTGCCGCCTTTCTGAAAACGATAGTTTTCGGGGACAGCCACTCTGAGCGAATCTCGATTGCCTAAATCCCAAACATAGCTTCGGGCGTTGGTCGATTTATTGGTAAACGTAAGTTGGTATGGTTTGTCACAATCTTGAGTAATGGCAAAATCGAAGTCGGGTTTGAATGAATTATCAACAACCACAGTGGTTGTGCGTGTGGGTTTACACCCATCGGGGTATTCGCCCCGAACCGTGTAAGTGCTTGTTTGCGTGGGCTTTACGATTATTTGTTTTGCAACAGTATCTTTCATACCCACGCCCGACCACGTAAATTTAGTGGCATTGCCGAGTGCTGTGAGTGTGACACTCTGCCCCGCACAAATTTCTTTTCCTCCGCTGGCTTGAAAATCAAGTTTGTTATCTTCAACCTTTATTGTCACGTCTTTCGATACTGTACAGCCGTCTTTTTCCATCAAAACCGTGTATTTGGTGGTGGCTTTGGGTTTGGCAATTGGGTTGGCAATGGTAGAACTGCTCAAATCAGTTGCGGGCGACCAGGTAAATTTATCGCCACCTTCGGCCAAAAGTTGTACAGGTGAATCGGGGCAAACCAATGTATCTCGACCAGCCTTGGCAATGAAACCCTTGACCAAGATTTTCTTAACGGTTGAGTCGGTAGTTCGACAGGTGATTTTATTGAAAATTCGGAGTTTAACCGTGTATTCTCCGGGATTTGTGAAATTGAAAACTACATCTTTCAATCGAGAAACCACATTGCCATTAAATTCCCATTCGTAGGTTCTTGCCCCAACACTCAAATTATTGAAATTAACTTTGGCAGGGGCACATACTTCGGTTATTACTCGATTTGATTCATTTTTTATTTCAAAATCAGCTTTTAAAGCATCAATGCTAAACTTAAAAGCCGCCATATTGCAGTTGGTGCTTTGGTGGCGTGGTTGGTAGGCGTTTTTCGTAGGGAAAGTAGCCACGGCTTGCCCTTGGCGTGGCAAACACGAGCAGGCAGTATGGTAAATGATTCCATTTTTATCGAATCGGCAAGTGCCGCCATCGAGGTGGTCACCGACTTCTCCTTCGGGTGTGGGTGGGGCAGAAGCTCCGAAAAAAGTGGCGTAAAGCAACGATTTTGCACCTTTTTCAAGAATCATAAAGTAATAGTTACTACCAGTTGTGGTTGTTTGAAAAGCATCGGAAGTAACCGGCAAGCCCGTTGTCGTACTATTTCGATTGAGGTTACGCCCAACTGAGGCATTTACTTTTCCGCCCCAACCCGAAAGATAAATATTGCCGCAATCATTGACCAAAAAAGCCGTTGGCACAATATCTATTTTTCCCACCCCTCGACCAGTTCCGATGGTGGTTGAGAAGATACTTTTACTCAGATTTTTATCAAAGCAATGAATAAATTGTCCACTTTTGGCATTTCGATACACATCGCTCGAAACAGGGTAATCGCCTTGTGTGAGGCCAAATACATACACATTTTCTTCTTTGTCGGTTTCCAGAAAGAAGTTTATATCTGCTTCGTTGGTGCCTACGTAAGTGAGTTGTTCAATCGCACCATCGGCACTGAATTTGGCAATAAAACCATCGCCACTACCATTATAGGTTTTGTTATATGCTCCATCTTTTACGGCCAAATTAGCACTAAATGTTTGGCCACAAACGTATATTTTTCCTGCATCAGTCACTTTTATGCCGTAGGCTGCATCGAAATTATTTCCACCCAAATACGTACTCCAAAGTAGTTGTGTGCAATTGCTATTGAGCTTACAAACTACGCCATCAAATCCTGCTCCTTTCACACTTTGAGTTGGTTTTACGAGTGGGAAATCGGTCGAGGCCGTGACAGACGCAAAGTATATGTTGTCATTTTTATCGACCACAACTTCGCCTCTAAATTCGTCGCCATAATTTTTGATGTTCACAGCACGAGTATCATTGAAACCATCGTTGGCTTTTCCGCCTATGTACGTACTCCCGACCAAACTTTTGCCATCAACGCTCAGCACACTCACAAAAATATCGGTTCCTCGCTCAAAACCGATACCCACAAAATTAGGGTCTTGGTCTGCGGTTGAAAACGACGAATAAATTCCAATCAGACTTCCACCCGCAAATGATTTTTGGTAAGAAGACCTACCAATTGGAAAGTCATTGGAAGATGTTGTGCCGAAAACAACTAACTCGCCTTTAGAATTGGCTACCAAACTATGCGGAACATCGGAGGCGTTTCCGCCCAAAAAAGTAGAGTAGAGGAGCGTTGAACCATCGGCACTAAATTTCATAATCACGATGTCAGTAATGCCATAACCTGCCACGCTTTCGGCACTTGATGCGGTGGTTGGACTTCCTTTTACCTGAAAAGCTCCATTACTTACCGGAAAGTCAAGACCAAAAACCGAACCGCCCGCAAATAAATTGCCGTCGGCATCGTAGGTGGCTGTTTGGGCCCAGTTATCTGATTTTGAACCTGAATAGGTCGAAAATACCAATTCTGGGTCGATGATGAGTGGTTGTGATGTATCGTAGTTTTCGGGGAATTCAAAACGAACTTCATTATTAGTTACCCGAAAATTAGATTTTATGTCAATCGTTTTTCCGTTGCGGGTCTGAAACGAATATGGCTCAAATTCTTTAACAATATTTACCGAAGTTTTGTATTGAAGTTGTCCGTTTTCGATACTAATTCCGTCCAAACCTTCATATTTCATCTTAATTTTTGAAACATCGGCACGGGGCTTGGCAATGTACTCGTATTTGAGCGATTGGTCGAAACTGTATAATTTGAAGTCAATATCTGGGTAAATATCTCTCAGGTAAATTTCATCAAAAGCCGCTACATTCGATTTCCATTTGGTAGGGTCGTTGCCGATAAAATAATTGTAAGTGGCGGTGGTGGGAGAAGCTGCTTCGATTTTAGCTGATGGGTTGGCTTCGGCAAACGTCATTTCGTAGGCATGTGCTTTGATAGCCCCAATTGATTTTCGGCCAGATTTTGGGTCTAAATTTCCGGCATGAATGGCTGCCATTGCTTGTGTATCGTAGAAGATGTATTGCAGGCCTGAGTTTTTTACTAACAAATATCCTCCAGGAATATCTGCTCGAAAACGAACGGAGGCATCCCATTGGCCTTCGTTTCGGATAAATTTCACCGAGGGTTTGGGGGCTGCAAAAGCAGTAATCGTGGAAATAGAAAAAAGGATAAAGTATAAGTATTTCATCGTGTTTACGTCTGACCGTAGGTCTGACGATATTTTTTGTTTATGATGTTGTTCTACGCCTTTTGTCAGACCTTCGGTACAGACAAAAATTTATAAATGAGGCAAAGTCACTACAAAAGTGCTGCCTTTTCCTTCTTCGCTCGTTACATCAATTTTACCTTGGTGCATATCAATTATTCTTCTACAAACCGATAGCCCGATGCCATGTCCTCGGTATTTCGAGGCGTTTGGGGTGCGGTAAAAAGGCTCAAAAATCTTACTTAGTTCACTTGCTGGAATCCCGATGCCGTTGTCTTTTACGGCCACAATACAATGCTTATTATTGAATTTAATCTTGGCTTCGGCCTGATGGTCAGGCGAATACTTACAGGCGTTTTCGAGTAAATTTGTAAAAACTGTCAGTAGTAGTGCTTCGTTGCCATTGGCACTTACCCATTCGTCGTCGTCTGGAATTTCTTCAAAATCAATCAAGATTTTATATTCACTATTCAGATTCAAGACTTCTTCTTGGGCTTTAAATAAGAGTTCGTCCAAACGAGTCGGTTTCATCACCAAACTATTATCCCGATTTTCTGATTTAGCCAATTGTAAAAGTCCATTTGTTAACTGTATAAGTCGCTGATTGTCAGTTAATAAAGAACGTAAAATTGTTTTATATTCGTCTGTTGTTCGGTCATTTTCGAGTGCAATTTGAATTTCTGATTTAATAGCAGCCAGTGGCGTTCGTAACTCGTGCGAAGCATTCGATACAAAACTTTTCTGCAACTCAAACGACCGCTCCAGACGCTCCAACATTTGGTTAAAATTAATGGCCAATTGAGCAATTTCATCCTTATTATTGCCTGTGTTGAGTTTTTGTTTGAGATTATAGGCAGTGATATTCGTAATTTCTTGATTAATATCGGCAATTGGTTTGAGTGATTGTCCTGCAAAAATCACCCCTAAAAATACCGTCAGTAAAATGCCGATAATAAA
>NZ_JBMLRC010000043.1:24097-27360 GCF_049241225.1 Emticicia sp. | reverse complement strand
TGAACGCCAATTTAGTGATTTTTCAGCAAGTAGTTGTTAGGATTTTTGGTTTTTGGTGATGGTGTAACAACGGCTGACACAAAGACTGAATCTATATTCAGCCTAAAGAGGAGTGATACTTATTAATTTTTGTAGATAAAAACCTTAATGGTTATTGCTATTATTTATTGGTTGATTGATTGGAGAGTTGTTTTTGAACAGACAAGACAAAGTCTGCTGAAACACCTAATGATGTTGCAATTTGGTCGACTGTCAATAGGTTAAGCCCTAAAAGATTAGAAATTGATTTTTGTAATTGACGTTTCTCTTTATTGACAGATTCAGCATTTCGAGCTATCAAAATCTCTAAAGATGCCTTTTCATCAGGTGTCATTTTGCGACTGTCCAACTCATCAATTGCTACTTTTAGCCATTCTTCACTCCAAAATTGAGGAAATTGTGTTGGCTGGGTAACTGTATGTATCGTTTTCATTGTATATATCAGTTTTTCTAAATCTGTTTTACAATTAACCTCCTGCGACGCAAATTTATCTAATTCTACTGTAACAAACGTCATTTGGGTGTCAATAAGTTCGCCTTGTTCATTTCTTAGGTTAGCAACATTGTGATAGTGTTCATAAGGATTTATATTATTTGCTAAAATAGCCACACAATAGATTTTGGTCAGTGTTCCGTAGTCAAACTTTCCACGTTTTACCATTGCATTAAACTTATGTAAAGCATAAAATTTCATACGTTGTACAAAGTATGGAGCATCTCCATACTGCATTTCTACTATGAAATGATTTTCATTCTCGTCAGTACAAGTTAGGTCAAAAATTCCACTTCTACTGTCTTGTGTGATGCCTTCAAAGGTGTTTTTATCAAATTTGACTTCCTTAATTGGTGTTTCTGATTTGATGAGTGCTTGCAAGGCTTTACGCAAAAAAAAGTGTATTCGTTTCATTGCCAAAAGTTGCCTTAAAACCATAATCCGAGATTATCGGAATAAATATTTGGTCGTCTGTGTATAGTGCTTCCATGAAGTAAATATACTGAATTTTGTTCTTATAAGCTTATTACCGTTGTAACAATGGCTGACACAAAGACTGAATATAGATTCAGCCTAACGGGGGGGTATTCATTGCCGTCTGCTTTAGCTGACGGATTACAGCAAAAAAAACAGAACAAATTTGACTTTAGTCTAACCATTTATTTAGACTAAAGTCGAATTTGATTGCATAAAAGTATCCGTCAGTTAAAACTGACGGCAATGAATCGTTTTCCTAATGAAATTCGGGGTGACTCAAGTTGGATAGTTAGAGATTCATATTTCACCGATTTTCATATGTGTCTACAAAATTTTTCAAGCCTACGGCTTTTGATGGTTTTGATTTTTTGTAACAACTGCTTACACATTGACTGATTAAAATTCAGCCTAACGGGAGCTTATTATCTGTAAAGTTTTTTTAATGATAAAATTTGTTCTTTAAAATCTGTGCTTATTTTTTCATTATTTGGTACCATGTGTTTATCAAGTAAATCAGCAATAGTATCAATTCTTTTGTCTTGTTCTAAATTAGCTTGTTCTATCTTTTTCTGAAAACTGTTTACAAGTAATTGAGTGAAAGCAAATAAATTATTTAGTATATCAAGAAAAAGAATCAATTTTTTAAACGATTCTTCAATATCTAATTTTATTATCATATTGTAAACCTTCATCGGTTCTTTATCGTAGTGGACAGATAGGTCTCTCTGTGTTTTTAGTACATCAAAATTTATAACCAAATAATTGTCAAGCTTTTTAGTTAAATCTTCATATTCTTGTCTTAATTCAGGTAACTCTGAATTTATGATTTGCCCTATTTCTTTTATCCAAAAAGAGTTATTTCTATGTTTTAAAACTTTGTCTCCTTTTTCGTTTATTGCAATAAAGTTGTAAATTTTCTTATATCCTTCACTGATAATAACAATTATTTGACGAGAAGCACTTATTGTTTCATATTGAAACTTACCCCTTAGATAGGTTAATGTGGCTGCACATAAATCAAGATTTATAATTCCTACAATAAGTCTAAAATTTAGTATATCTTTTAGATTCTCAAATGGATTTAAAAGATTTCGACCTTCAAAAAATGTTTTATATGCTTCAAGCTCAGTAAATAATTTCCCAAGATTATCCACTTCATTTGCAAGTTCATTAAGTCTTGACTCAACATTAGTTAATAGTTTTTCTTTTGTTTCGAGTGTCAATAACATTTTGATTTACTTAGTTTTTGTAGCTTATCTACTAATGCTTTGAATAATAGATTAATATATCCCCGCAATTTCCAAAAATCCTAACCTCAAACCAAGCAATCAAAATTATATTTATCTTTCGGTAGAAAACCTAAAATAAAGCATGTTTTTCTATGTTTTTCTGCCTAAAAATCATAAACTTTGTATTATACCCTATCAAACTCCTACCCAATGATTGCGAGGTACTACACATTGTTTTTGTGTTTGTTGGCGATGTCTGTTTTTGCCCAAACACCAGTCATTTCGAGCGGACAAAGCTGGAAATACCTCGATAATGGCACCGACCAAGGCTCCGCATGGCGTGGAGTAGGCTTCAATGATGTATCTTGGGCCTCGGGGCCTTCGCAGCTCGGCTACGGTGATGGCGACGAAGCAACCGTTGTGAGTTATGGTGGTAATGCCAGCAATAAATATATCACTACCTATTTTCGGAAAACCGTCAGTATTTCATCGTTGGCTACAAGCTATCTTCTCCGCATCAAACGAGACGATGGCGTAGTGGTGTATGTCAATGGTGTAGAGGTTTTTCGAGATAATTTGGCAGTTAATGCAAGCTATCAAACACTCGCAACCAACGCTACTGATGATGGTAATACGTGGCTTGAAACTACCATTGCGGCCTCCAATTTTCAAGTAGGAAATAATGTTGTGTCCGTCGAAATTCACCAAACTGCCATTACCAGTTCAGATATTTCGTTTGATTGTGAGTTACTTCCTTCCAGCTATACCGTTAGTCGTGGGCCGTATTTGCAGATGGGTACTTCAAGCAGTATGCAGATTCGCTGGCGAACCAACGTGGCTTCTACCACCAAAGTCAGCTATGGCACTAATGTCGCTAATTTGAGCAGTAGCGTAAGCGATGCCACACTCACTACCGAGCATATCGTCAATCTGTCGGGACTTTCGCCCAATACGCAATATTATTATTCCATTGGTACGACCACCGAAGTGCTCCAAGAAACTGCCCAAAACTATTTCATAACCGC
>NZ_JBMLRC010000043.1:0-23997 GCF_049241225.1 Emticicia sp. | reverse complement strand
TTGGTACGACCACCGAAGTGCTCCAAGAAACTGCCCAAAACTATTTCATAACCGCCCCAGTGATTGGCACCGAAAAGAAAACCCGTGTGTGGGTAACAGGCGACTGCGGAACGGGAACAACTACCCAAACGGCCGTAAAGAACAAGTTTTTGGAGCATGTCGGTAACCAATATATTGATTTATGGCTACTTTTGGGCGATAACGCTTATAGTTACGGCTATGATTCTGAATACCAAACGAAGTTTTTTCAGCCCTACCAAAACGACCGAATCATGAAACAAACGGTGCTTTTTCCAACTCCTGGTAATCATGATTATTATGCCACAGGCACTGCACAGCAAGACCATATAATGCCTTATTATAGTAATTTTAGTTTGCCCAGCAATGCCGAAGTAGGAGGGGTAGCATCGGGGCATAAAGAATATTATTCGTATAATTATGCCAATATTCATTTCGTGAGTTTGGATTCCTACGGCACCGAAACCGCCAATAATTATCGAATGTATGATGCCATAAGTCCCCAAATTACGTGGTTGAAAGCCGATTTGGCTGCCAATACCCAAAAATGGACGATTTTGTACTGGCATCATCCACCCTACACGATGGGTAGCCACAACTCCGATACCGAAAACGAACTGAAATTTATCCGTCAAAACGTAGTGCCGATTTTGGAGCAGTATAAAGTAGATTTGGTGCTGTGCGGGCATAGCCACAACTACGAGCGTTCTCGGCTCATGAAAGGTCATACGGGGCTTGAACCGAGTTTCAATGCGGTCATTCATAATCCAACTTCATCGAGTGGTAAATACGATGGTTCGCCCGATTCGTGTCCGTATATCAAAACTTCGAGCTTGCCCAATACGGGCATTATGTATGTGGTGGCGGGTTCGGCTGGTTGGGCTACGAGTACGCAGGCTACCTATCCGCACGATGCCATGGCTTTTTCGCACACCGCCAATGGTGGGTCGTTGTATTTAGAAATCGAAGCAAACCGACTCGATGCCAAATGGATTGCCGATGATGGGGTAATTAGAGATAAGTTTACGATAATGAAAGATGTAAACCTCAAACAAACCATTACGCAGGCCACCAATTTATCGAATATTACGCTAAATGCCTCATGGATAGGGAATTACACTTGGCCAAATGGCGGTTTTACGAGCCGTAATTTGGTGGTTTCGCCCATTAATAATACACAATATATCGTGAAAGATGGTGCCGAATGCTTGGCCGATACTTTCTTGATTCAGATAACGAATCAAAATTGCCAACAAGCATGGAGTTTGTCGAGTGCTATCACGGCCAACTCATTGCTTAAATATGAGGCTGGACAGCGTATTTCGGCCAGTAATTTGATAAATGCTGGGGCTAACGTACGCTACAATGCCGCCAATAATGTGGTGCTTTTGCCAGGTTTTCAGGCACAAAGTGGCGTGAAATTTAGTGCGAGCATTGAGGGGTGTACTAACGCCAATTCTCGCACCAAAGTTGATGAGCGAAGTCCGTGAGAAAGTGAAAGGAGTTTGATATATTTCGGTTAACCGATATTTTGAAAACAAAAATCATTGTGCCGACAAAGCTGCTAATAGACTTTCCAAGTTTTGTAAAGATGCCGCAAAGCCAAGTCGGAAGCCTTCAAGTATGCTTTCCATACGCTCAAACGATTCATTAAAAACCGTAATGCTGACTTTAGTAATGCCGTTTTCTTCGCTGAAATTATAGTCCCAGTCAGAGCCGTACTGGTCAGGATTTTCGTTTTCGTCGGCAAACACATTATACATCTTAAAATTAGTCTTCGGAGTAATTGAGGTGTATTTCTGAATCGCCCAACGTGCCTGCCCTTCTGGACTTATCATGGCATAAAATCTTTGGCCACCCACCTCAAAATTCATGTATTTTGTTTTTGAGATAAACGGTGCAGGAGCTACCCATTGGTCGAGCAATTCTTGCTTCGTAAATGCATCCCATACTATTGATAATTCTGCAGCAAATTCACGAGTGATGAATACCGTTTTAGCTGCCTTGTCAACGGTAAAGTCAAAAAGTAAGTCATTTTTCATTCTTTTGTGCTTTAATTGTTGCTAATAGATTATCGAGTTGATTGAATCGAGTTTCCCAAATCTTGCGGTATTGCTCCAGCCATTGGTCTATTTCTTTCATTTTTTCGATTTCGAGCGAGTAATAAATTTCTCGGCCGTGATGCTCTTGTTTTACAAGTTCACATTCGGTAAGAATGCGTAAATGCTTCGACACCGCTTGGCGTGTCGTGTTGAAGTTTTCGGCAATGGCGTTGGGTGTCATTGACTGTATGGCAATTAAGGCAATAATGCCTCGGCGAGTTGGGTCTGCAATTGCTTGGAAAATATCTCTTCTCATTGGTTTTATTGTTTACGAAACTAATTGGTTGCGAATTTATGTGCAACTTTTTGGTTTCGCAAGTTTATTTTGATTTTTTTCTGGGGAATTTATTATTCTTGGAATTTACTTACCAATCAACACTTCGTATAATTTGGGGATTTTTACGCCTGTAAAGTGATTAGTCAGACCGTAAAAAATGATAAAAACATATACAAATCCAATAAGTAAGATTATAAAAGATTGTTGATTTGGTGAAAATCCCAAAATGTGCTGCGTCATTTTTTTGTTGTGAATGGAGGAAATATGCCCGAAAAAAGCGAGTATCGCAAAACCGTAATACGGAATAAAAAACAAGCTCAAAGGAAATGTATTGAGACCTGCCACACCAAAGTAAAAGTTGGTGTCGAGTTTTAGTAAAACCCTTCCAGCCAACACTGCACTCACATGAATGATGAAGAAAAATGCTAAATAAAGCCCCGAATAAATCTGCAACTGCTCGAATCGTGATTTTGCGTTTTTTCTTCTGGCCATGAAAAGTTTCAAACCCGAAACGATTTGAGCAAAAACCGCTGATAGTAAGAGAGTTTCTATAAATATATTGCGGTAAACTATGCGTAGAGCGTTCATCATTTGGATGTGTTGGGTAGCACCAAATACGCTCCAAGCGTGGTTGAATAAATGAAATCCAACAAAAATACTTAGAATTAGCCCCGATAAATAATGAATTTTCTTGATTGACATTTTGCATAATTTTAGGGCAAAAATCATGCAAAATGCTTAAACTTTATTTGATGTAAATCAAATTCGGTTTTTAGGGTTACGAATCCTACTTAAAGTTTCGAGTGTTATGCCCAAATATGAGGCAATATGGCTGAGTGGTACTCGCTGAGTAATGTCTTTTCTACTTTTGAGTAAATTATCATATTTTTGTTGAGCAGTTTCAAACTGATGCGAAACGATTCGGCTTTGTAGTTGGAGTGTAATTTGAGTAATAGTTTTTCGGGTCAAAGTTTCGAAGCAATGATGTTTTTCCATCAACTTAAAAGCAGTTTCTCTCGAAATCTCTAAGTAAGTGGTGGGTTCGAGTGCCTGCACATAGTGCGGACTCGGAATCGAAAGAAAAAAACTATTGATTGAGCAAACAAACTCGTTTTCAAAGGCAAACCAATCAGAAATATCTTTGCCATCTTTGAGGTAATAAACCCGAATACAGCCTTCAATCAGAAAAAGCATTTTATCTGCATTTTGTCCTTCTTTGACCAAAATCTTTGCTTTTTCGACCGAAAAAACTTTTGCTGCTTGTGCAAAGTCTGATTTACATTCGTCGGTGAGAGTCGAGTAAGTTGCACTAATATTATTGATGGTTTTTTCGATTAACTGCTTGGTTATCAAATCGTTCATTCAGTTGTTTTAGCTAAAATTCCTTTCTCAACACTTTCATTAGTCAAGTTTTCGGCATAGTTCCAGATAGTAGCCGAACCATTTTTGATCGCCTTTTTCTTGTCGTAAACTTTCTCGTAAGGCACATTAAATTCTTTCCAATTCTTTGATGAAAGCTACTTGTTTTAATAGATTATCGGTCTGCATTGATTATTGATTTTTTGGAATTTTTATTGTTTTGCTGAATTCTGTTGAAATTATTGTTAATTACCGTAACTTACCTATAAAAATATTGACTCCAACGCCCCAAAAAGTCTTTTCTTTATTGACACTCGAAAAGATTTTTCCGCCCAAACCCACATATTTTAAGTTGATGAATCCTTGTAGTTGGGTTGTTAATCCTATGGCGTTTTTATAAGGGTCTGATTCATAAAAATCAAATGCTCCCGAGCCTTCTATACGTTTGATAAATTCCCCTCTTTTCATACCCGATTGAAGACTTGGGCCTGCCTGTAATGCAATCGTAAAATATTTGTATCGATTTGCCCAACCTGCCATCAAAGCTACTTCCTCTGATTTTTCAACTGGATATGAATTACTTGATAACTCATCGGTTTTTAGATATTGTCCTGTAAAAATCAAGTTATTTCGTTGATAATTTAAGGAAGTATTCACCACCAAACCAATGTTTTCGGCCAAGCCAAGACCTACATCTGCCCAAATTTTATCTTGCCGAGCGAATCTGCCTTTTTGCTGTGCAAAAGTAATATTTGAAATAAGAAAACATAAGAAAATGATGGTTTTGAAGAAATTGTGCATTGTGTGAATGGGTTTATGTTTGAAAAAACTGATAATTTTATTATATTACGATGAATGAAATATTATTAAATATCTTCCTTTTTTAAGCCTGAAAGGCCTTTAACACATTAACTAAGGGCAACGCCCTTGTAAAAATACAGAATAAGGTACAAACATTAAGCCCTGAAAGGGCGAAAAGTTCTCATATTTTTCCTAAAGATTTTTACGAACGCAGACATGCGTGATAGGGCGATGCCCTATCTTATTTTGTGATGCCCTTACAGGGCAAAAGGTATTATTACGCTCGCTTTTAATCCAGATTACCTTTAAAAAACAATATTTCTACTCCTGAAAATTATCATAATAAGTAAAATCCTTAGTGATTTTACCATTTTCTATCGTGAAAATCGTACAAATCGGCAATTCAAACTTTGAGCCATCGGCGGCCGTACCTGTCGAGATAAATTCTACTGTAATATGTTTTTCGCCCGAAGGATACGTTGCCACCACTTCATCGTGCAGATTCGGAAAAATCTTGTTTAGTTCAGCATATTTTGTGCTGGTTTGCTGGCGAGTTTGCTTCACAATTCCCGCTCCGAGCGATGGGTCTTTAAAGTCGGCAGTATCGGCATACATTTCTGCCATTTTTGTCCATTCGTGGGCATTGAAGTATTCATAATACTGCTTTACCAAAGCTTCGTTTGGATTTGGTGAGGCAATTTGTTTTTCAGAAGTTTCTTCTTTTTTTGTGCAAGAAATGATAGTTGCGAGCAGAAGGAGGTTGAAAAGTAGCTTTTTCATGCGTTGAAATTTATTGGTTGAAACTTTAAGAGGTGAATTAAGCCAAAATTGCCAAAATGCCCCGAAAAATCAAAGCATTTTGGCAATAAAATACTAACGCAAAAATGGACTATGAGGCTGTTGCGTATTCGTAGAGCGGCACATCAAGCTGTTGGGCAATCTTATGAATTTTCTTAATGGCCGTTTCTATTTGGTGGTAGCTGTGCGTTGCCATCAACGAAAGTCGAATCAGACTATCTTCTGCCCGCACCGCAGGCGTAACTACTGGATTCACAAAAACTTGCTCTTCCATCAACATTTTAGTCATCAGATAGGTTTTATTGTCATCTCTGATATAGATTGGAATAATCGGTGATTGTGTTTCGCCAATATCAAAACCTAAATATTGTAAGTAATCCATCGCATAACGAGTATTCTCCCAAAGGGCATCTATTCGCCACGATTCGTTTTGCATCACATCTAAAGCTGCCGAAGCACTGGCAATAGAAGCAGGAGTAGCACTGGCACTAAAAATAAGCGAGCGAGCCGTATGCTTGATGTGGTCAATCACTTTGGCATCCGCTGCCACAAAACCACCCAACGAAGCCAACGACTTGCTGAATGTTCCTACGATTAAGTCGGTTTCATTAGTCAAACCGAAATGGTCGGCTGTTCCTCGGCCTTGTTCGCCCAAAACGCCCAGTCCGTGAGCATCGTCAATCATAATCATTGCCTCGTATCTGCGGCATAGCTCAATCATTGCGGGCAGTTTCACAATATCGCCTTCCATGCTAAAAATGCCATCAACAATCACAAGCTTGATGGCCTCTTCGGGAAGCGATGCCAGAATTCGTTCGAGACTTTCAAGGTTATTGTGCTTAAATTTCAATACCTTCGAGAACGAAAGTCGTGTACCTTCATAGATAGAAGCGTGGTCGGCTTCATCAATGATGATGTAGTCGTGTCGGCCAGTAATCGACGACACAACACCCAAATTTGCTTGAAAACCAGTACTAAAAATCAGTGCAGATTCTTTGCCTAGAAATCTTGCTAGTTTCTCCTCCAGCTCAACGTGGATGTCGAGCGTACCATTCAAAAACCTTGAACCCGCACACCCAGTACCATATTTGTCGATGGCAGCCTTGGCGGCTTCTTGAACGTACGGGTGGTTGGTTAGGCCCAAGTAGCTATTTGAGCCAAACATTAAAACATCTTTGCCGTTGATTCTAACGGCGGTGTCTTGGTCAGACGTAATTGGACGGAAGTAGGGGTAAATCCCTGCGTTTTTCATGCCCGAGATACGAGCGTTTAACTGCAATCGTTGTGTTGCATGTTGGTTTTT
Source organism: Emticicia sp. (assembly GCF_049241225.1). Taxonomy (NCBI): domain Bacteria; kingdom Pseudomonadati; phylum Bacteroidota; class Cytophagia; order Cytophagales; family Leadbetterellaceae; genus Emticicia; species Emticicia sp. The sequence continues at coordinate 17,339 of NZ_JBMLRC010000043.1, read as the reverse complement.
CATTGTAATTTGGAATTTTGGGATGGGACATCAATCTTGAGACCCAGATGAAGATCTGCTTCTCAAGAATTTATAAGTTTGCTTGTATCTGAAAGAGATACTTTTTTGCTAAACGATAGCGAAAAGTGGATTTTATGAATACAAATCAGACTTAAATGCATAAAAAAAGCCCTCACAAGAATGTGTAAAGGCTTTTTGGGTTACGTAGTAAAGGTTTTATATTGTTTTTGAAAACAACTTCTGTGTTGAGTTGGTTTGGTCGAGGTGTATATCAAATGCCATACAAATATTCCTGATGAAGGCTTTTCCTGCTGGCAACACTTTTAGGCCAAACTCATTGAAAATGATAAACTCATCTTCTGCGAAATCTTCCAGCTTTTCAAGTAGCATTTCGTGCTCTTCTGCTGTCCAATCTGAAATTTTCCATGAAGTTACTAAATTACAAATAATATCCAAAATTTGTTTCCGAATAAATAAATCTTTTTTGTTGAGCAGGTGTCCTTTGAGTATTGGCAGTTGACTATTGTTCACTTTTTCGATATATGACTCTACGTCTTTTATGTTTTGAGCGAAGGCCGTCCACGAGTCGCTGATTGATGAAGCTCCAAGTCCTAACAAAACTTTCGATTGCGTGGTGGTATAACCCATGAAGTTTCGGTGAAGTGTACCATTCTCTTGGGCTTTATATAAACTATCGTGCGGAAGCGAGAAGTGATCCATCCCGATTTCGGCATAATTGTTTGCCTCAAAAATCGCTCGTCCACGCTCATATAAAGCTCGTTTTTCTTCGCCACTTGGTAAATTACTTTCATCAAATCCACGTTGACCATTACCTTTTATCCATGGCACGTGTGCGTACGAATAAAACGCAATACGGTCGGGTTTTAGGGTCAAAGTTTTCTGAATTGTATCTTCGATGGATGAAAGTTGCTGAAAGGGCAAGCCAAAAACCAAATCGTGACTGATTGATGTATAACCAATCGCACGGGCGAGTTCGGTTACTTTTTTGACATTCTCGAAAGGCTGAATGCGATGAATGGCCAACTGAACTTTTGGGTCATAATCTTGCACACCAAAGCTTACTCTTCTGAAACCTAAATCATAGAGTGTTTGGAGGTGTTCGGCACTTGTATTGTTGGGGTGTCCTTCAAAACTAAATTCGTGTTCGGGGCTTACTTTGGCATCTTTCAAAATGCCTTCGATAAGCGTTCGGAGGGTTTCGGGAGCAAAAAAACTGGGTGTTCCACCACCCAAATGTATTTCAGTAATCTGTGGTTTTTCGGGGAAAATAGCTAAATATAAGGCCCATTCTTTCAGAACTGCCTGAATATAAGGCTCTTCTACCGCATGATTTTTGGTGATACGCTTGTGGCAAGCACAAAACGTACACAGACTTTCGCAATACGGTAAATGAATATAGAGGCTTATGCCCGAATCATTATTTGTCGCAGAAAAAGTTTCAACCAAACGACTCTGCCATTGTTGAGCATCAAAAGTATCGGTTTGCCAATGTGGCACAGTTGGATAACTGGTGTATCTGGGGCCAGCTACATCATATTTTTTTATAAGCGAAGAATCTGCCATGCGTTTACTTAATTTTCGTGCAAAACTAAAGGGCAAGTTTCGGAAAAATGATGAGGAATGTCATGTTTCCAAAATCAGAAACCAAGATACAGAACTCAAAATCAGCCTTTGGTCAAAAAAATAATCAAGTTTCATGTAAGAATCGCTTATATTTATCGAAAGATTTTCATTTGCCACCTATGCGTTTCAACCTGCTTTAGCTGGTGATGCAGAGTAATAAAACCAATAGGCTTTAACCTAAATGTATTTTATTCGTTTAGGCTAAAGCCCAGTTTTGATTTGATATTTATGAATTTTATCCGCCAGCTAAAGCAGGCGGCAATTGAATATATATATATTATCCATAAAGAGAAATAAAAAATCATAGGAATAAATGCCAACTTACAACCAAATCAAACGCCAAATAGATTTGAACCCTTTTGCTGAGCTGATGCTTCGGAATGAACTAAAGGCTTTGCCAAGCATTATTCACGAAAACGAATACATTGATGCTTCGGTGCATGGCTATTGGAATACTCGCCATGTATTGCTTTTGGCTACAACGCAACGCATTTTATTAGTTGATAGCGATACTTATGGTGATGTTGAAGTCATCGAATTTCCTTATGATAAGACCGTTACGGTGCGTTGCCCAACGGCCGATTCGGTAGTTTTTGGTACGGCCGAACGCAAGGTAAAAGTTGATAATACGCTCGAAGAATACATTGCGGCTTTTTACGCAGTTGTGCAAGATAGATTGGCAGGAAAAGAACCAAAATTGTATCGTGAAAGAGATATTTATGCTCAAGAAGAACAAACTGGCGAGCCTTTACCGCAAACAAATAATCCATTTCATGTGATTTTACGTGGACTTGATGGGCTTTCAAAAATGATAGTGCCGCAGGCCGAAGAAAATAAACAGCAATCACTCACCGAAGATTCTCAAGCTACCGTGAAAGGAACAAAACAATCAACCGAACCAGAAAAAACATTGGATGAACTATTGGCGGAATTGAACGCTTTGGTAGGTTTGGAGAATGTGAAAGAAGAAGTGAAAAGTTTGGTAAATGTGCTGAAAATTGAGAAAATAAGAAAAGAGCAAGGCATTACGCTGCCCGATCGCTCGCTGCACATGGTTTTTCATGGAAATCCTGGTACGGGAAAAACAACGATTGCACGCTTACTGGCAAAGATTTTCAAAGCTTTGGGCGTATTGAGCAAAGGACAATTGTATGAAACCGACCGAAGTGGTTTGGTGGCTGGCTATACTGGACAAACCTCGCTGAAAGTGCGTGAAGTTTGCCAAAAAGCGATGGGAGGAATTTTGTTTATTGACGAAGCCTATGCTCTCAATACCGAAGACACTTATGGCCCCGAAGCTGTGAACACAATTGTGAAATTTATGGAAGATAATCGTGATGATTTTGTGGTGATTGTGGCCGGTTATGAAGAAAAAATGACTGAGTTTATCAACTCAAACCCTGGCCTTCATTCGAGGTTTAATAAATACATTGCTTTTAAAGATTACACACCCGAAGAATTGGTCGATATTTTCTTGTTGCAAACCGCCAAAGTGCAACTGAAAGTAGATGATGATGCACAAGAAAAAGTCTATAAATTATTCAAGGAACTTTACGAAGACCGAGATGCATCTTTCGGAAACGGGCGTTTGGCTCGTAATATCTTCGAGAAAACTTACGAAAAACAAGCAAATCGCCTTGTGAATGAGGGCATTGAAAATACTGATATTAGTCTGATAAAAGAAGCGGATATTCCGGTAATGGAATAAAAGAGTCAAACATCAATCAATCGATATTTGGCTCTTTTATTCATAACCTTTGTTTTGTGTAAAACATTAGGAATGAGTGTTTTACTGGACTATGGGCAGTCTGCTATTGACAGTCGACTGGCCACTTGAATTAATTATAAGCAATGATTTTAAAATCAGTTCTACGATTTTTTTCATGAAATATTTCTGGGCACTCTGCATCACATCTGATATAGGGGTTATCTTCACCTTGACCAACCGGTACTAGTTGTTGCGGAGTAACATTGTTTTTTATCAAATATGCAATTACGGCAGCAGCCCGTTCTTCAGATAATTTTTGATTAAATTCTTTTGAAGATCTCAGATCCGTATGTGAGCAAACTTCCAATTTAATAGATGGGTACTTTTTTAGAATTTTAACTATTTTATCTAACTTAGCCTCTTGGTCTTGCCTAATACTACTCTGACCGTAGGAGAAGTTTATAACCGAATTATTAATTAAGTCAGTAACCGATTGTGGAAGTTTTTTATTGGTTTCTTTCTTGACTTTTTTCTGAATATTTCTCTGTTCTAATGGTGTTTCCGAGGAAACCAATTCAGAATTTTGTGTATTTGAAACATCATTATATAAATTTTTCACTTGTTCTTTTTCTACAAAAAAAGTGATGTTTCGGTCCTTGATATTATCAGAAAATGAAAAGCTTTTTACAACATATCCTTCTTTTTTAATAGCAAATTGATAGTCGGATGGCCTATCAATGCATACTGAAAAAGGCTCTTCTCCTTTTTGGCTGAAATATTGAATTTCATTATTTTTTGAAACAGATAAATTGACGTTACCTAATTGTTTTTTTGTTTCAAAATCATAAACCATAATTCTGTAATCTTTACAATTTTTTCTAAAAGCATAGATGTCATCATCATAAAAGCCACGCTTTCGATTAGAACTTAGATAACCAAATTCATTAGTGGCATCGCAGATATACCCGAAATCGTCTTTCGGCGAATTAAAAGGTATTCCTAAATTTTTGGGGAAGTCGATGGGCGTGCCATCTTCACCAATTTTAGCATAGAAGATATCTAATCCACCGATTCCAGCTAAACCGTCTGATGAAAAATACAGATTGCCTTGGGCATCGATAAACGGAAACTTCTCATCACCCTCTGTATTAATTTTAGGTCCTAAATTTTGTGGGCTGCCCCATTTTTGATTTTTGTATTCAATAAAATATACGTCCGTACCACCAAATCCTCCTGGCATATCCGATATAAAATATAATCTTTCGTTGTTAGGCGTAAAGGCGGGGTGCTCGCACGAATAATCATCATTATTAAATGGCAGTTCTTCTAAACTTGTCCAATCGTTTTGCTTAGGATCAAAATATGAACTAAATAACTTTAATCGGTAAAGTTTTTTGTTGTTATTCTTGCTATTTCGGGTAACGATCAGCTGATTTTCATTATTTGAAAAGGTCAATGGCCCATCGTTTAATTTTGAAGTGAGGTTCTTGCTAAATAAATCTACTGTATAATCGGGTTTATCGTAGAGTTTATTCCATATAAAGTTCTCAATTTTTGTCTCTTTATTCAAAGATACATAGTATAAATTTAAGTAGGCAGTTTGATCGTACTCAGACTTCTGATTGACGAGGTTATCTCTCGACGAGCAAAATACCAAGCCGTTTTTGTAGTACATCGGGCTAAAATCAGAAAATTCAGAATTAAAAAATGCCGATTCTACACTATAAAGTGCCGAGTCTTTTGAAAATTGGTACACATTTTGATACGCTTCATAGAAAGACATACCTCGAGTATCATTATTTTGTACTTGAGCATATAATTTGTAATAATTTGCCGATTCGTTGTATTTCTTGTTGCAAGCTAATACTTGGGCAAATTGTAGATATATTTCGGGGGTTGGATCATCTAAAAAACGTAATAGTTTTTTATAAGTTTTTTCTGCATTTTCGCTGTCCTGAATTGATTTATAGGACAAGGCTAAATTTTGTAGAATTTCCCGATGTTCTTTTTCATTATATTTAGAATTACCTAGTAAGGTTTCATAAGCTTGAATAGCTTTGGTGAATGCCGAACGCTCGAAGTATGAGTTTGCAGTTTTGAGAGATTGTCCTGACAAAGAATAGCTCAAAAAAAAGAATATTATACCGACTAGGAGATAATATCTTTTCGCAAAATTTTTTGAAGGAGTGGTTGCTCGTTTTTCTAAAATTAATTTTTGAAAAAAAGCATTTGTCAAGTCAAAGGTTTTCATAGGTAGGTAGAATAATTTTTTCATAGATAGCATCCTTATTATATGAAAGCATAAATAATTATTGGATAATTACCCAAATTGTTTACGATTCTGGTTAAATGATGAAGTGATAGGGTTGATTGAACTCTTACTTCAAAAGATAATAATAGATACTTGATAACATGGTTTTCGCAACAATAATGTATCAATATTTATGCCATCATAATTAGCTATCGAAAAAAAATCATTAAACGGTATTGTTTCCAAAAAATAATTAAAAATCATAATTCTTCAAGCATATTTAAATATATTTCTGCTTGCTTGAAAACTTCATTTCTCTGTATTTCTGGAATTTTTCCTAACGTAACATAAGCCATGCCAATTCTTGGATTTCGTTCAAGTTTTATTCGGTTCCTTTCATAAAAATGCCAGTAAAGCGAGTTAAACGGACATGATTTATGGCCAACTTTCTTGCTTTTATCATAAAAACACGAGCCACAATAATCGCTCATTTTATCAATATAGTTGGCGGAGGCAACGTAAGGTTTTGAGCCAACAATTCCGCCATCGGCATATTGGCTCATGCCACGAGTATTTGTAATCTCGACCCACTCAATGGCATCAATGTAAATGCCCAAATACCACTCATCAATTTCATCGGGGTTGATGCCCGCCAGCAAACAAAAATTGCCGATGACCATTAATCGTTGAATATGGTGGGCATATGCCAGATTCAATGATTGACCAACGGAATGTTTCATGCAATTCATTTTGGTTTTGCCAGTCCAAAAGAAATCGGGGAGTTTTTGTTGGTGTTCAAAATAGTTAAGGGTTTGAAAATCAGGCATTTTACTCCAGTAAACACCCCTCATGTATTCTCGCCAACCGATAATTTGCCTTACAAAACCTTCGATTTGAGCGATTGAAATATCATCTTGATTTTGTTGCCAATGCTCAACTGCTCGCTCGACTACTTCCAAAGGTGAAAGTAATTTTATATTCATCGAAAAAGATAATCGTGAATGATAAATCGACCAATATTGCATAGCCATGGCATCTTCGTAAGTGCCAAAATTCGGTAAGCAATTTCTCACAAAAAACTCCAATAATTGTAAAGATTCTTGTCGAGTTACTGGCCAAAAGAAATTCTTGGCGTTTACGCTACCAATGGTCTTGACTTCTTGGTTTTGTACAAGTTGGTAAATCTCCGAAACATCTCGACTGAAAACCAAAGGCTCAACGGGACGGTGTTCTTTGGGAAGTTTTTTGCGGTTATCGGCATCGTAATTCCATTGGCCCGTGAGTGGTTCGTTTCCATCCATCAGAATCCCGTATTTCTTTCGCATCATACGGTAGAAACTTTCCATCAGAAAAGTCTTTTTTCCTTTGAAAAAATCACCCAATTCTTTTCGGTGGCTTAGGAAATGCTCCGTGTCGTAGATTTTTGTAGAAATACTGAGCGTGGCAGAAAAAGCCTTTAATTGTTCATCAAGCCGATATTCGTCAGGGAGTTGATATTCAAATTCTGTAATTTGATTTTGCTCAATAATCCATTCAAGATTCTTGGTCAGCGATTGTGTGTTTCGTTCACCGTCGAGTCTTAGATAAATTACATTATGTCCTTGATTCTCAAGGTTTTGAGCAAACAAACGCATGGCCGAAAAGAAGCCTATGACCTTTTGTATATGATGCTTCACGTAGTCAGTTTCCTGCCTCATTTCCATCATTACATACAAAATATTAGTGCTTTTTTCTTGAAACCAAGAATGATTATGATTGAGTTGGTCGCCCAGTATTAGTCGAAGAACCATGCGTTTTTTTATCAATGTTTCATGGTTTTAACTATTATAGCTCCGATTTGTTTTGAAATAAAAAAATCCCATCCGAGAAAATTCTTGAATGGGATTGTTGAAATTTCTGCGAGATTTATTTCTTCAACTCATTGCTCATCGAATACGGAAAATCTGATTCGTTGATGCCTTTGCTTTTATTTGGCGTAGCCGACATTTTTAGCGAAAAAGAGCCTCCTTTCATAATATCGGCGTAGTTGAGGTAGTTTTTTGTGTAATTTACATTGTTCAGACTCGCACCGCTCACATATACATTTTCGCTGCTATTGGCAGGAGCATTTATTGTGAAAGTCTTGCCATTTTGCAATTTAATGGTCGCTTTCTTGAATAACGGCGAACCTAAAACATATTGGTCGGTACCTGGGGCAACGGGGTACATACCGAGTGCTGAAAAAACGTACCATGCCGAGGTTTGTCCGTTATCTTCATCACCACAAAGCCCATCGGGTTGTGGCGTGTAGAGTTTTTTCATGATATTTCTTACGTGATACTGTGTTTTCCACGGCTCGCCAGCATAATTATACAGATACGGCATGTGCTGAATCGGCTGATTTCCGTGAGCATATTGTCCCATATTCATCACCAGCATTTCAGTGATTTCGTGAATCTGCATACCATAGTAAGAAAAGTCAAAAGTTGGTGGAGCCGAAAATACCGAGTCTAATTTGGCTACAAAATTCTTCTTGCCGCCCATCAAATCAGAAAGCCCCTGAATGTCATGAAATACGCACCAAGTCCAGTGCCAAGAGCAGCCTTCTGTAAAAGCATCGCCCCATTTGTCAGGTCGGAACGGCGATTGAAAAGTGCCATTTTGGTTCTTTCCACGCACAAAATTGGTCGATTTATCAAAAACATTGCGGTAGTTTTGGGCCCTTTTGGCGTATAAATCAATTTCGGCTTGAGGACGTTTCAGAAGTTTGGCTAACTTCCAAATCGTAAAATCATCGTAGGCATATTCGAGCGTTCGGGCAGTGTTTTCGTTGATGCCCACATCGTAAGGCACATACCCGAGCGAGTTGTAGTACTGCACACCCAAACGCCCAACCGAACTCAAGGGGCCAGATTGATTGGCATTTTTGGTGATGGCTTCGTAAAGCTTTTCAATTTCCTGAATTTTTACACCTTTCAGATAGGCATCGGCAATAATCGAAGCCGAATTCGAGCCTACCATACAATCTCTATGCCCCGGACTCGCCCATTCGGGTAGCCAGCCACTTTCTTTATAAGTATTAGACAAGCCCTCCATGATTTGGGCATTCATTTCGGGAAACATCAGATTAAAGAAAGGAAAAACCGCACGGAAAGTATCCCAGAAACCATTATCGGTAAACATATATCCATCGGCAATTTGGCCATTGTATGGGCTGTAATGCACAATTTTATTTTCTTTGTTTATCTCATAAAATTTACGAGGAAAAAGCATCGTATGATACAGAGCCGTGTAGAATGTACGCATTTCGTCGTCCGAGCCACCTTCAACCTTGATTCTGTTGAGTTGCGAATTCCAAGTAGCAGCTGCTTTACTGACGAGTTGGTCGAAATTCTGCTCTCCAATTTCGTTTTGGAGGTTTAGTTCTGCTTGCTCTGGGCTGATAAACGACGAAGCAATTTTCAAATTTACTTGCTCATTGGCTTTGGTCTTGAATCGGATAATGCTCCCCGAATGTTTACTTTCGATTTCGAGATTATTCGGCATGATTTCACCCTCTTTTACACCATAAACTTCATCAAAATCTTTATCTACATAAATCACAAAATAATTTTTGAAGTTTTCGGGTACACCGCCCGAAGAATTTCGTGCATAACCAACGATTTTTCGTTCCTTCGGGAAAATTTTGATATAAGAATTCTTGAAAAAACCATCTACAATCAAATACGCTTTATCGGTTTGTGGATACGTGATTCGGAAGCGTGCAGCACGCTCAGTTGGCGTAATTTCGACGGTCGTGTTATAGTCAGATAAATAAGCACGATAATAGTGTGGCTTTGAAACTTCGGCCTTGTGCGAAAACCAAGATTCTCGTTTGTTTTCGTCAAAAACGAGCTTTTCGGTAGTAGCAAAAATCGAAAAAGCACCGTAATCGTTTATCCACGGCGAAGGTTGGTGGGTTTGTTTGAAACCCCTGATTTTATTGCTGGCATACTGATAGCACCAGCCGTCGCCCATTTTATTGGTTTGTGGTGTCCAGAAATTCATCCCCCACGGTAGGGCAATAGCAGGGTAGGTGTTGCCGTTTGAAAATTCAAATTTAGAATCGCTTCCGACCAAAGGATTGACGTATTTTACTAAGTTTTCTTGGGTTTGGCCAAAAGAAATGTAACCTACAAAAATAAGTAGGATTGAAAGAAAGGATTTTTTCATTGAGAGATTTTAAATCGTAGTTGAGTTGAAAAGTTTATTTTAGGAGATTTTGCATTGCTTCAAGGTTGTGTTCTTCATCGAAGATAGCTTTGATTGGAATCTCAAAACCTTCAATAACTGAGCTTTTTATGCTACCATTTGATGATTTCAAGACCAATTCATATTGACCATTTGAGATAAGGTATTGCTCCACGACTTCTTTTTCGGCATCAATTATCCAATATTCGCCAACTTTATGGTTTTCGTAGTCAGTAAACTTGACGCCTCGGTCTTTGTCTTTTGTGCCATCCGAAAGTACCTCAACTATAAAATCAGGTACAGGAAATAAAACTTGTTTTTTTGTGAATGATTTAGACTTTTCAGTATTGAAAAATACAATGTCTGGCTCGTAGTCGTTACGAGTAAAAGTTGTCATGATTTTCTCGAAACCAACAAAACCTAATTTGTTCTTACGGACATAAACATTTATCAATTGATAAAGCAAACCAGTAGCTTCATTATGCTCTCTACGCACGGGTGAGTGCGTAATGATTTCGCCATTGATAAACTCAACTTTGATTTGCTCGTCGATATCATTATAGAATTTCTGACGACGTTGATTTTCGTCGTTCAGTTTTTCAGCAACTTGCTTCACTAATGCTGGAGCATCGGGCAAGTCCATTATTTTATCCAATAAATCTTCTTGAAACATGAGCTTTTATCGTTTAAAACTAATAACGTTACTAAAATAGTCAAAATTCCACAAAGGTTGTAAAAGTTTCTTAAACCAGTCCCTCTGGATTTGGAATAAAATTCAAGAATGAATCGCTATGTTTTTTATATTTTTCGGTATCGAGTGTATAAAGAAACGCTCCTTTTTTCGAGAAACCTTTTTGTTTTTCCTTTAACTTAATCAAAAGCCCTGTCGATAGGATTTTTCGGCTAAAATTTCGCTTATCGAAATTACTGCCATAAATCGCTTCGTAGAGATTCAATATCTGCGGAATCGTAAATTTTTCGGGCATCAACTCAAAACCAATCGGGTGAAAGGCAGCCTTGTAACGCAGGCGTTCGATGGCAATTTTTATCATTTCTCGGTGGTCGAAGAGCAATTCGGGCAAATCTTGCATCGAAAACCACTGAGCATGGTGCGTATCAGAAATCTTGGTTTCGTAGTCTTTCACATTGACCAACGCATAGTATGCCACCGAAACTGTCCGCTCCACGGGGTCACGGCCGGGATCACCAAAAGCATTGAGTTGCTCCAAAAAAATACCCGTTACGCCCGTTAGTTCAAACAAAATTCGCTCAGCAGCTTGGTCGAGGCTTTCGTTGGGATTTAGCCAACCACCCATCAACGACCATGTATCGTGGTCGGTTTGTACACCTCGTTTTACCAACAAAAGTTTTAATTCTTCGCCATCAAAACCAAAAATGATGGAATCGAGAGCTACCAAACATTTGGTCTGTTGTTTATAAAGTTCTAACATTCAGGGATTTATAGATTATTATTTTAGGTCAGTGCTATGAATTATCAGCAATATAAGGAAGCAGCTATCCATGCACAACAAAAGTAGGTATTTTCTCTAAAAAACTCGTATTTTTGCACAAAAAAGCCTAAATGTCACTGCTAAAAATCAATCATTTACATAAGTCTTTCGGGGGAGTAAAGGCAGTTAACGATATTTCAATTACACTCGAGAGAGGTAAGATTTTAGCGATTTTGGGCGAAAGTGGCTCGGGAAAAACCACACTACTACACCTGATTGCAGCTCTCTACGAACCCGATTCTGGAACACTTATGCTTGATAATAAACGCATTACGCCACCCTCCGAAAAACTGATCGCTGGGCATCCAGACATTAAGCTGGTTAGGCAAGACTACGGACTTTTTCCGAATATGTCAATCCGTGCGAATATTGCGTATGAATTGCGTTATTATGAAGAAAATTACAGGAATGAACGAGTAGATAAACTCCTTGAAATTAGTGGTTTAACTCATGTGCAACATCATGTGCCTCGACAAGTTTCGGGCGGAGAACAGCAGCGTGCTACCATCGTAAAAGCCATTGCCGAAGAACCAAAATTACTGTTGCTTGATGAGCCTTTTAGCCATTTGGATGCTGTAAATAAACGCCGACTAAAAAACGAAGTATTAGACCTCATCAAAGCCGAAGAAGTGAGTTGTATTTTCGTTACGCACGATGTAGCCGATGCCTACGGAATGGCCGATGAATTACTAATCATGCAAAATGGTAATGCCCTACAACTTGGCTCACCCGAAGAAATCTATCGTAATCCAATCAATCAATATGTGGCTGAGATTACGGGGGAAATAAACCCAACCCCCAGTACCTCCCCGAAGGAGAGGGGGAAAACGAACTCTCCCTTCCCAATTGGGGAGGGGTTAGGGGTGGGGTTTATCCGCCCCGAGCAGATTCGTGTTTCTGAAAAATCAGCTATTAAAGCTACTGTATTCTCAATTAAATTTTTGGGAGCATTCTACGAAGTAGGCCTACAAGTAGAGGATACCCAACTGAAAATGTATAGTTTTGATAAACTGAGTGTGGGCGATAAGATTGGAATTGAAATCAGGCAACTTGATTAATTGGTTATTAAACATTTTCTATGACGCCGTCGATATTTACGTAGAGACAAAGCATAGATATTGATGTAGAGATAGGGCATGCCCTGTCTCTACTGAGGTTAATCAGGTCTTATTGGTATCTATTGTGGTAAAAAATGAATATAGCTTTAAGTTAAAATATCTTTTCAATCAATATTAAATAGATAAAAAATCTATTCTCAAAAACCAAAGCAGATATTTTCTGTGTACGTTGAATAAAATTTAGATAAAAATTTATTCTATTCTTTTGGTTTTGTTTAGCTAAATTCTCAACTTTGTATCGGTATCAAGAATTTCTAATTAATTTTAGAAAACCAACCGAGTCGCAAACGCTACGGTGGTCAAAAGATGCGGGCTGTTCTAAAGTCAAAAATGTTTTGTTTTTCTCTTCAAAAAAGCCACTTCGATTACTTGAAACCTATCAACTAATTCAATAAAATTAACTAAAAAATAGTATTTATGCCTTATTTATTCACTTCTGAATCTGTATCGGAAGGCCACCCAGATAAAGTATCGGACCAAATCTCAGATGCCCTCATTGATAATTTTATGGCGTTTGACCCTTCTTCTAAAGTAGCTTGTGAAACTTTGGTAACGACAGGTTTAGTAGTTTTGGCAGGAGAAGTAAAAACACAAACTTACCTTGATGTACAATCTATTGCTCGTGAAGTAATCCGTAAAATTGGTTATACGAAGTCGGAGTATATGTTTGAAGCAAATTCTTGCGGAATTATCTCGGCTATTCACGACCAATCAGCTGACATTAACCAAGGTGTTGACCGTAAAACGGCTGATGATTTCGAATCAAAAGCAAACGCTCAAGGTGCTGGTGACCAAGGTATGATGTTTGGCTATGCCACTCGTGAAACTGATAATTATATGCCATTGGCTTTGGATTTAGCTCACACTATCCTCCAAGAAATGTCATATATCCGTAATAATGAGCCAAATTTGATTCCTTATTTACGTCCAGATGCAAAATCTCAGGTAACAATCGAATATTCTGACGATAACGTTCCACAAAGAATTGATACAATCGTAGTTTCTACACAACACGATGATTTTGCTGATGACGAAACAATGTTGGCGAAAATCAAGGCTGATGTTATCAATATCGTTATCCCACGTGTACAAGCTAAGTTGAAAGCTGATTTACAGGCTTTGTTCAACGACCAAATCACGTACCACATTAATCCAACTGGTAAATTTGTAATCGGTGGACCACACGGAGATACAGGTTTGACAGGCCGTAAAATTATCGTTGATACGTACGGTGGTAAAGGTGCTCACGGTGGTGGTGCTTTCTCTGGAAAAGACCCTTCGAAAGTTGACCGTTCGGCAGCTTATGCCACTCGCCACGTAGCTAAAAATTTAGTAGCGGCTGGTCTTTGCGATGAAGTACTCGTACAAGTTTCTTACGCTATCGGTGTTGCAAAACCTTGTGGTTTGTTTATTGATACTTACGGAACTGCCAAAGTTGATATGACTGACGGTGAAATCGCACAAAAAGTTGGCGAAATCTTCGACATGCGTCCGTACGCAATCGAGCAACGTTTGAAATTACGTAACCCAATCTACTCAGAAACAGCCGCTTATGGCCACATGGGACGTAAAAACGAAATCGTAACTAAAACTTTCAAAGGGCCAGATGGCACAACAGTTACGAAAGAAGTAGAACTTTTCACTTGGGAAAAATTGGATTACGTTGATGCGGTAAAAGCGAAGTTCGGTCTATAATTTTTTCGAGTTTGATATAAGAAAAACGGAAGTCGAAAGGCTTCCGTTTTTTTTTGCCAAATTTTGGCGTCTTCATTTTTTACCGTTATTTAACTCCTAACGAACTACCTCTGTATTCTTATTAAGTAGTTGATTATAAGTACTTTGTGTGGTGTTTTTTTAATCCAGAATTCACGTTGTTGTAGTGAATCAGTTATTACCACAACCACCAATTTGAGCTTGGAAAACTGTGCCGGCCTTTGCCTCAAAGCCAGTATTTAATGTAATAGATTTCCCGGCTTGATAAATCACATTTGCTGTCGAATTGACTTTATTTGTTGCTGTTATCGTCTGCGATGCTTGTTTTGTGCCAATATTCGTGTTTATATCATTCGTTGGACTTGCTAAATTTAGGTCTTTTGGATGAATAGTAAGAGCAGTTGAAATCGGGCTAACGCTTACGCCATCGGTCGAAATTACTCTTATTCTGTAATTTGTTCCGCCTGCAACACTACTTGGGATACTGCAATTTATTGTTCCTGCTGAGTTGCTTGTACCAATTATGATTGGCTGAATGTATGTTCCAATATTCGAGGTATTTCCTAAAATTATATCGCTTTCAAATTCTCCGTTCGCATCTGATAATTCTACATTAAATTGGTTAGATGGGTTGTAAGTATTTGATAATGAGAGTGTTATATCTAAATTACTGCCACCGCAAATCGAACTTCTTGAAAGCGTTGGCATATTGATTGATGCCGAATTTGGCAAAATCGTAAATGTTAAAACTTTTGAATAAAGAATATTACCTTGTAAATTATCTTGTGAATAACCCGTTACGGTCAATGTATATGTTCCCGCAGGTAAAACACGCCCGAATACCGAAGTACCGATATTATCAAAAACAGAGTAAGGTGAAACATTTTGAGTAATTGTATAATTCAGATTAGTTCCTTGTATATTCATATTGAAACTCTCAATCTGAACAGTTGGACAAACAGGTACAACCAAAATCGAAACTTCATCAGTTAATTGATTGATATTCATGTCGTTTGTTAAATTAAATAAGGGCTGATAAGGGTTTCCTGCTTTTACAAATTGGTATTCAACAACCAAATCACATGGATTTATACCATTTACTACAACATTGGTGGTAGCTGTTGCTGTACAAATTCCACTTGTAACAGTTACAGAATAAATCCCTGAATTAACCAATAGAGCATTTGAAATGGTAGGATTTTGAAGGCTGCTCGTAAATGAATTAGGTCCAGTCCAAGAGTATGAATTTCCACCCGTAGCATTTAACTCAATTGTATTTCCGATTAGATAAGGCCCTGAATTTGATGCGGTTGCAACGATAGCAGCCTCAACTGTAACATTTACACCCACAAAACTGCTTTTGCACGAACCTAATTCACAACGTACATTATAAGTTGTAGTTGTTGTTAAATTTGGCGTAATATAATTAGTGGTTGTTGCTAATAAAGTGGTGCTATTTGAATCATACCATTTTACTGTTCCACTCGCACAAGTGGCTGATAATGAGGTGCTTGCACCACTACAAATCGTTGGATTTGATGTGCCTGTTGGGGCAGTAACAGGACTACAATTCAAATAAGTAAATGGTACTATATAATTACAAGCCCCGCCACCCGGAGTTATTTTGGTATAAAGTGTTTGCGTGCCTACTGGCAATGAAATATCTGGTACAAAAGTATTTGGTGCGGTAAAAATCCCTGCCGATGTGGTAGTGGCGGCATCTTTAAAAATGCCGTTGATAGTGCCATCAAAAGTACCGCCATAGGTAAATATCGGCTGCGTATTATTGACAATCACTGAACTATTTTGATTGTTTATGATGGCATTACCCGATACACCACCGTGTTTCAAAACACCATTATTGGTAAAACTACCATTGGTATTTCGGATTTCTCCTGTTATCATCAGCCCTGCATTGGTGGTTATGCTGCCATTCACTTGATTTTCGTAACGCCTTGCGGGCATCAAAATCCTGGCACAAGCCAGATTGCTCAGCGTGCCGCCTTGTATCGCAATACCACTGCCAGTTCTTATATCAATAGTACCCGAATTGTTTAAACTAAAACCAGGGTTTAGTGCAGCAAGATAATCATACCCTGTATAATTCATAATGCCTTCATTAGTAATGACATTGCCAGTAGTGCCATTGATACATTGAAAACCTCGACCACTTTGCAAATTGATGGTGCCAGATGCACCATTATTGACCATAGCATTCGGGCCATTCAATTGAATATTAATGAGAGGTGAATTAAAATTAGTTGTACCATTGTTATTGAAAGTGCTATTATCGAATAATCCAATCATTCTTATATTGGCAGTTGTGGTAGCATTTAGTATGCCATTATTTATAAAAGTGCCATTGCTTGAAATAGGGATACCAAAGAAACCTTGTGATTCATCAGTAGGTAAAACATTCAACTCGCCGCCACTGTTGATGGTTAAGCTGGCGTTGTTTCCAATAGCTATATTAAACGCATAGGCCGTTGTGCCGCTCATAATAACGGGGTCATTGGCAACATTTGGAATTGTAACTGGATTGGTAGCACTCGGCACGCCATTCGGCGACCAGTTGCAAGGGTTGTTCCAATCTGAGCTGATTGTGCCTCTCCATATCATTATTTCGGTGGCGGTGGCAACGGGGTTAATGTTTACATTTACCGCCACAAACCCACTCGTACACGAACCCGATTCACAACGTACTTGATATGTTGTAGCTGTTGTCAGATTTGGTGTAGTAAAACTTGCCGTTGTTGCCAATAAAGTGCTGCTATTTGAATCGTACCAATTTACCGTTCCGCTTGCACAACTTGCAGATAATGAAGCAGTTGAACCGCTACAAATTGTTAAATTTGATGTAATCGGTACGGTTGGGGTTGCCAAAATAGTTACACTCGCCATAGCCATTGCAGGGCTTGGACAAACATCTGCCGAAGGCACAAGCCTTACTTTATACACATCGCCTGCCACCGCACTCGTTACTGCCAAGCTATTGCCTGTGGCTTGGCGGGCAATACTTAAACCACTAGAAGTAGCCGCATATATTGTTCCATCATTGCCCATATAAATACCATAAACTACATTAGTCACTAAACCATTGGCAGTAGTTTTGTTGATAAAACTTGTACCACCATCTGTTGAAATATGTACACCGCTACCTTGTGTCGCTACATATATTGTCCCAG
>NZ_JBMLRC010000042.1:3165-8862 GCF_049241225.1 Emticicia sp. | reverse complement strand
GGTTTAGTAGTTTTTATTTCTGCTTTCAAATCATTCAAGATTGTGTAAAGTCCAAAGTAGGTACGATTTACATACAACCCGTGTTGCGAACCACGTGCCGCCTTTGAGTCTTTCAGTTCGGGCAATTTTGATACGTATTCAAAGAAATTATAAATTTCATCAACGTAGCCTTCTTGACCAAAATCAAATGTATTGGCATTGAACGGACGGCCCAGCAATTCAATCATTTGCTTGAATAAATCTGAGAAAAACACTCGTTTCTGCGGTGTATCTTCTTCCACAATAAACTCTAATGTCCAGAAAATTCGTTGAATTTCGGCTTCATCTTCGAGTGTATCAGGATTTATTAAGGCAAAATAATTTTGATAATAATCGTCGGGAATCACTTTTACACAACCAAAATCTATCACACCCAAACGGCCATCTGGTGTCATCAAAAAATTCCCCGGGTGTGGGTCGGCATGCACTTGGCGAAGCGTGTGCATCTGATAATCATAAAAATCCCAGAGTGCTTGTCCGATTCGGTTTCTTACTTCTTGCGAAGGATTGGTATCCAAAAATTCTTTTAGGTGCATTCCTTCAATCCAATCCATCGTCAGGATTCTTTTCGATGAATATTCTGGATAATATTTCGGAAAAAACAAATCAGGAATGTGACTACAAGCATTCGTT
The DNA here is from genome assembly GCF_049241225.1 of Emticicia sp. Lineage (NCBI taxonomy): Bacteria > Pseudomonadati > Bacteroidota > Cytophagia > Cytophagales > Leadbetterellaceae > Emticicia > Emticicia sp. Next base: position 8,190 of record NZ_JBMLRC010000042.1, on the reverse strand, counting down.
ATTTCAACAGAACGCTGTAATTCTAATTCATAATTCGATTCTTCGAGTAGTTTTTCTTCAACTTCCTTGAAATAGCGGTCGATTTCGGCATCATTTAGATTTAATAATTGCACCGCCAACGGACGAGCCATTTTCAAATCCGAACTGATACTATCGGCAATTCCGGGGTACTGAATTTTCACGGCCAATTTTTTACCGTTTTTTTCGGCCTTATGCACTTGCCCGATTGAAGCGGCATTTTCGGCTTTCAAATCAAACTTATCGAAAATTTCAGAGGGTGATTTATCAAAATATTTCTTGAAAGTCTTGATAACCAATGGTGCCGACAAGGGCGGAGCCGAATATTGCGACATCGCAAACTTATCGGTATATGCACGTGGCAACAAGTTTTTGTCCATACTCATCATCTGAGCCACTTTCAAGGCACTGCCTTTCAAATTGCTGAGTGTATCATATACATCAGCGGCATTTTCTTGGTGAAGTTGCTCTTTTGTAAGCGATGGGTCAAAAAGTTTTTTACTGTAATGTTTGATATAATTACCGCCAACCTTTACACCCGCTTTGGCAAATTGCGTAGCACGAGCAACTTTCGATGTGGGGATACTTTCTTGTGAATTCATATATTTTTTGTAAACTTACCCCCCGCCCCTAAAGGGGAGCTAAAGTTAAAAATTTTACCCCACATTGATAAATGCTTTTACTCCCCTTTAGGGGTTGGGGGTGGGGCTTCCTACTTTCTATTCTGAAAAATAAACTTTCCTAAATCAAATAACGAATCGAGTGGCGAACGACCCAACAAATCGAAGGCCGTATTAACGGTTTTCTCAATCATTGTGTCGGTTTTCTCGAATGCTTTACTTGTATCATTTATCCAAAAATCAAGCACAAAGAGTGTTTTTGCCCAAAATAAATCTGGATAACGCTGCATCAGTTGCGGAATCGGACGTTGTTCAACCTCACGAGTTTCACGGGCTTCCATCAAAAGTTCGTTCACATAATCATAAAACGAGGCCTTGAAATCAACCAATTGAGCATTGCGTTTGGTATAAATTGGTTTCTGAAAACCTTCGTAAGATTTCAAGATATAACTGCGGTTTTTCTTAAGCGTTTCAATCCAAGTGTAAAGAAAAGCCAATAATTTCTCACGTACTGAGTAATTTTGGTAAACCTCTTCACGCTCAGCAGCAGCACGAGCTTCGATGAAAAGAGCCTTCCAAATTTCGCTTTCTATCTGCGGAAACGACGAGTACTCATCATAAAAAGCTTCTTCCTTAATCTTCAATTTCTTGCAAAAAGCATAAACCGACTCTGGTTGTTTTCCATTTTCGAGTACGTATTCGGTGTATGCTTGTCTTATTTTTTCTTGTGTCATTTTTTTCGTGGAGTCAACTGTCGACTGACAACGATCAACAGATTTTAAAACTGTGGACTATCGTCTGTGGCCAGTGGTCTAATTAAAATATTTTCGACATCAAAACCGATGTTGTGTTATATACTTTCAACAAAGTGTTTGGGATATTTGTTTCGGCAATGCCAAGCATTTTGGCATATTTTTCACCGAGGAGCATCCGAGATTGCGATTGCAGGAGGTTGGCCGTAATTTCGCTCGGAGCAAATGAGCGAACTACATTCATCAATGAAGCCGTAAGTTGCTGACCTTCAATCGATACACGAAATTGCCGTTCGGCAATCAGCTTGTCTATTTTTACAGCCTCTACATAACTCTCGGGCATCATTTCCTGTTTCACTCCCAATAAAAAACCTATCACATTCCATGTATTGATGTAGGCATCTTCATAAGATTTATCAATCACGTAGCCAAGTTTTTCCATTCCACGCAATACCACAAGCGAAAAAGCTAAATTCGTACCCAACATATCTTCTTGGTTTATCGGGTATCCCCAAGCCATATCCCATTGTTTGCTATGAAGCGTAAAATACCTAATGGTTGCGTGCAAAAGTCTGACTTTCAAGCAAATAGCAAATATTCGTTCGCTTTGCCAATTATCATAATTCATGACGGCTTTCAGGAAATTCCCTGTTTCGGTCAGGCGTTTATAGGTATCATTCTTGATTCTTTCCGACATATACAAAACCTTTGCTCCATCAGCACCCAAATAGCAATAGGGCAAAGAGTAAAGCCCCAAAATCAAGCCAATGTTTTGTTGGTTTTCACGGTAAAAATCGGTAGCACGAATGAGTTTTTTTTTATCGTAAAAAACTGGTAGTGAAGAATTTGCAGATAAAAATGCCTGCAGAATCGGAGATTGATTTTCAAAACTAAGATTCTGATAATCAGAGAAAAACGGCATGAGTTGGCGTAAAGAAGCGATTCCGTGTTGCTGAACAATCTGGTTAATAGTTTCGTCAGCTTCATTATCGCCCCAAGCTCTATATTTACTCAACTCTGCTTTACTAATCATAAATTTTCCGTCTATGATTACTTAACGGCTTGATAATCTAAAGTGTTTGAGTTCGTTGAAAATAACTTTACATTTGCCAAACCAGAGATAAACAAAAGGTGGCCCATTATAAACGAAAATCTACTAATCAGTTCGATAAACCATCTTGAATCTGAAAATAAAATTTTTGCAAATATGAGCGAAAGAATTATGAAACAATACCCAAGATACTTTTGTCGAAAAATTTCACTATCACTTTTTTTCAATGATATCAACAGGAAGATAAAAGCTACTTCAATGGCCAACAAATAGGCAAAAATATTAGTTTTACCACCTACAAGTGCAACAATAACAATGAAGATAATGATATAATTGAGTGCCCAACGAAACAGTTTTTTAGTAAAACGTAACTTACCAATATCAAGATATAACAAATACAAGAAGAAAAGATATTTAATAAAAATAAGCAAAGTCATCAATAATTCTATTACAGAACCAAACTTAAAAAAAATGTAGTCCATAAAGGCGGCCATCACTAAAGGAATGCTAATAAGCGTGGAGCGTTTCTGATTTAACTTCAATTGATTTACCCAAAGCATTAAAATTATCATTTGAATCGGTCGAAACCACACACTAATCTCTTGCCCTGGTATGATACAATTAATTAAGTCGATAACGAAAAGCAGTATAAAAGCAAGCATCAATGCTTTTTTCATGGTTTATACATAATAGGTAGTTTTGATTTATACCCCATAAAATTAAATAATTACCAACAATTATCAATAATTTATGACTAATTTCACTTCGTTTTTTTATTTTTCGGTAGATTTAGTGTATTGGCAAGTTTATTGCTCAACCTTTATCTAACAATATAACTAACGATTGAACGGTTTATTAATCACAACAACGGGTTTTCAATCTTATCATAAAATAATGTTTTCTTTTAATTCGAAATACAACTTCTTATTGAGCATAATAATAATTATTGTGACTTTCTTCGCTTGCAGCGACAAAGAAATCACATTAATTACAATGAAAAAATCAGCCGCTCCCCAAAAAATTTGTTACTTAAAAGACGCAGACCAAGGCCACGGAGTAATATATAATTTAGAATACAACACCAACAATCAGTTAATTACATTTGAAGGCTTCCCTGATTTTAATCAAATCACTTACGAAAACAACCTTCCCAAAAAAGTATCAAGTTCATTTGACGACTCCTATCACATCACCTACGAGTACGATAACAAGGGTAGTTTATCATTGATTAACTTTTTGGGAAAAGATAGCCGAGATAAACCTTTTGAATTTAAAAGTAAAGTTTATAACAATACAAAAAAGCAAATCGAAAGAGTCGATCTGAGTATGCCGGTTTTTGATGAAATATTAGTTACTAAGTTTGAATATGATGCCAATCATAATATCAAGAAAATATTTTTGGTCGAAAACGGTCAGAATAGACTCATTTTAGAAAACCTCAGCTTTGATGATAAAAAATCGCCATATATCAATACTCCACTCGGTAACCTGATGATGTATTTTACGATATTTTCGGCAACTATTGGTGGAGAAAACACTACTTATTTCCAAAATAAAAATAACCCAATCTCTACAAAAATTTACAGCGACAGTGGAGATATCAGCTTCACCTACAGTTATGAATATACCCCAGAAGGCTATATTTCGAAAGCCAAGATCAGTAAAAAACAAAACGGTCAGGAGAGCTCACATCAAGAAATCTTTACTTATACTTGTAAGTAAACAAATCTAAAACACTAATCGCCTAACAATCAGCACCTTACAACAGTAAAGTTAAAATTATATTTTTTTAAGCCACAAAATCCACCAAAATTCCGTACCTTTGTATCCCGTAATCAAAGACAACAAACCTCATGTCAGTACACGGGCAAACACGTAACCCTAAGTATATTTTCGTAACGGGTGGCGTAACATCTTCACTCGGCAAAGGCATTATCGCCTCTTCTTTAGCCAAACTTCTGCAAGCCAGAGGATTATCAGTAACCATTCAAAAATTTGACCCGTATATCAACGTTGACCCTGGGACACTCAACCCATACGAGCATGGCGAATGCTATGTAACCGATGATGGAGCAGAAACCGACCTCGACTTGGGTCATTACGAACGCTTCTTGAATGTGCCAACTTCACAGGCAAACAACGTAACAACTGGCCGCATTTATTACAATGTAATCACAAACGAGCGTCGTGGAAATTATCTCGGAAAAACCGTGCAAGTTATTCCGCATATCACTGACGAAATCAAGCGTAATATCTTACAACTAGGCGAAACTGGTGAATACGACATCGTAATCACTGAATTGGGTGGTTGCGTAGGTGATATTGAATCTTTGCCTTTTGTTGAAGCCGTGCGTCAGTTAAAATGGGATTTGGGAGCTGATAATTTGCTCACAATTCACCTTACACTTGTGCCTTATTTAAGCTCGGCTGGTGAGCTTAAAACCAAGCCGACACAGCACTCAGTAAAAATGTTGCAAGAATCAGGCGTTCAGCCCGACATCATTGTTTGCCGCACCGAGCATCCACTTCCTGCCGATATTCGCCGTAAAATTGCTCTTTTCTGTAATGTTGAGCAAAGTTCGGT
>NZ_JBMLRC010000042.1:0-3065 GCF_049241225.1 Emticicia sp. | reverse complement strand
AGTGCCGAGAAATTTAAAGGACTTGATGGCGTTTTGGTTGCCCCAGGTTTTGGAGAGCGTGGTATCGAAGGAAAAATTGCTGCAGTAAGATACGTGCGTGAAAACAATATTCCATTCTTCGGAATTTGTTTGGGAATGCAAATGGCTTGTATTGAATTTGCCAGAAACGTAATCGGCCTGACAGAAGCACATTCAACAGAAATGTATCCTGATACTCAATTCCCTGTTATCGATTTGATGGAAGAACAAAAAACTGTAACGGATAAAGGTGGCACGATGCGTTTGGGAGCGTATGCTTGTAAAACCAAAGATAAAACTCTGGCTCGTAAGATTTACGGCAAAGCCAACATTAGCGAACGCCACCGCCACCGTTGGGAGTTTAATAATAAATATTTGAAAGATTACGAAGCAGCAGGAATGGTGATTTCGGGCGTAAACCCAGATAGTGGCTTGGTAGAAATCGTTGAACTACCAAACCATCCATATTTCATTGGCGTTCAGTTTCATCCAGAATTGAAAAGTACAGTAATGACCCCTCACCCACTTTTCGTGAATTTCGTGAAGGCTGCCATTGATTTCTCGAAGTCAAAGAAATAATATTCCTTTTATTCGTGCCACGCTATGCGTGGCACGGTAAGTAACAAAGCCTTTTTGCGAAATAATAAAACCTTAATCTTCGGAAAAGCACAAAATATCAAGCCATAGCCCCATAACTTTCACTATTTCATTGAAGTTATGGGGCTATTTTGTGATTAACGGTCTAAGTGTCAGATACTTGATTAGGATTTATAACTAATCTTTGCGAATTTTGTAGTAGAATACGGCATCTCTCAGTGAGTGCCTTTATATTTTTTACGTATTTTTAAACTTTAATGGAAAAATTAGTAGATAGAAACCAGCTAATTGGTATCGTGTTGTTGATGTGTATGTGGGCAGGTTACATGTATTTCATGCCACAAACCCCACCCGAACAGCCTGCGAAGGTTGCACCAAAAACTGAAGCTAAAGCAATTGCTACACCTAATGTATTGCAAGATACTACTGCTCTAAAAGCCGCTTTTGGCGATTTCGCAAGTGCAGCCGTAGGTACAGCCCAAGATATTATTATCGAAAACCAAGACGCTAAATTTACTTTTAGTACCCTTGGAGGCTCAATCAAAGAAGCAGTTCTGAAAAATTACTCAACGTATTCAGATTTTCAGAAAGGAGCAAAAAATCCGTTGGTTTTATTGGACGCTAAAAGCTCAAATATGAGTTTAGAAGTACAAACTAACAAAGGAAAAATCGACCTCAAAAAACTTTATTTTTCTTCTGACTCAAAACCAACAGTTTTGAAGGAAGGAGACTCTACAAAAGTGACTTTCCGACTAAACTTAGGTCAAAACCAATACATCGACCAAGTTTATACAGTAAAAGGAAAAGGCTATACGATTGACTACGACATCAATTTTGTTGGGGTGGATGCCTTAGTACAAAATCAGCCTGTACGTTTCTATTGGCAAGATAATTTGAAAGTTTTGGAGCATGACATCGAAGAAAACCGTAAATCAGCCCAAATCAATTTTTGGAATGCTAAAGAAGATGAGTTCGATGATTTAGGAGCGAATGCTTCTGGCAATGCCGATTTGGCTGCCGAAGACCCAATCAAATGGTATTCATTCAAACAAAAATATTTTGTATCAGGTTTTGTTGCTAAAAATCAGCCATTGACTGGTGCGAAACTCAAATTGGTTACACCAGAAAACGACCAAAACATTGTAAAAACAGTTGAAGTTGATGCAAATTTGGCTATTTCTGACCTAAAAACTGGTAAAGGTAATTTCCGTTTTTATTTCGGACCAAACGATTATGATTTAGTAAAAGTTGTAGCCGATGGTTTCCACCGCAATGTTTACTTAGGTTATGATTTCGTGAAGCCAATCAACCGTTTTGTGTTTGTGCCTCTTTTCAAATTGGCCGAATCGTTTATTAGCAATTACGGTCTTTTGATTATTGTGGTGGTGCTTGTTCTGAAAACCTTGCTTACACCTTTGATTTATAAGTCATATATCAGTTCGGCTAAAATGCGTATTTTAGCTCCTGAGTTGGCCGAAATCAAAGAAAAAGTAGGCGACGACCAAGTAAAGATGCAACAAGAGCAAATGAAACTCTACCAACAAGTGGGCGTAAATCCGTTGAGTGGTTGTGTGCCGATGTTGTTGCAAATGCCTATTTTAATGTCGGTGTTTTTCTTGTTCCCGAACATGATTATGTTCCGTCAGAAAAACTTCTTGTGGGCATCAGACCTTTCAACTTATGATTACCCAATTAGTTGGGCAACCAACTTACCAGTTGTAGGCAACCACATTAGTTTGTTTGTGGTATTGATGACTATCTCAAGTTTGGCGTTTACTTATTATAATAACCAAATCACGCCAGACCAACCAGGGCCAATCGACATGAAGAAAATGAGTTATGTTTTCCCGATTGTGTTCTTTTTTGTTTTGAATAGTTTCCCAGCTGCATTGAGTTTCTATTATTTGGTTTCAAACGTTGTTACGATTGCTCAACAACAAATTGTGCGTCGTTTCGTTGATGAAGATAAAATTCGTAAAATCTTAGATGAAAATAAGATTAAGTTCAAAGCGAATCCGCAAGCGGCTAAAAAAGGCAAGTTTGCTCAATTCATGGAAAATCAAGTAAAATTGGCTGAGGAGAATCGTAAGTTGCAAAACGAAGAAAAGAAAAAGAAAAAATAATAGTCCTATCCAAATCCCTCCGCATGAAACCTATTGCGGAGGGATTTTTAAGGATTCTAAACTAAACCTCTAACCTATGAAAAGGTGCTGTAGTCTTTTCATCCTTTTGCTGATAACGCACGCATTAGTAGCTCAACAAGCTACTCTTTCAGAAAGGGAATATGCCCTAAAATATAAAAAAGCCGTGCAGTTATATGCAGGTCAGCAGTATTTTGAAGCTCAAAGCGAACTCACTCCGCTCACCAATCGAAAATACACCAATTCGATGGTGCCATACGCACACTTTTATCATGGATTGTGCTCATTCAAGCAAAATAAGTTTTTTGA
>NZ_JBMLRC010000041.1:58895-60572 GCF_049241225.1 Emticicia sp. | reverse complement strand
TACTCCAATCGTACCATTTAGGAATTGAAATAAGCCTACTCGTCAGAAAGCTACGCCAAATGGTATACTCCAATCGTACCATTTAGGAATTGAAATATATAAACGCTTAATAAAATGAAAATTTCGACCGAGACTCCAATCGTACCATTTAGGAATTGAAATATTGATAATTGGCAGATTTCGGTTTTGTCACATTCACTCCAATCGTACCATTTAAGAATTGAAATATTCCACATTTTCAATAGTTCGAGTAGCCTTGCGGATACTCCAATCGTACCATTTAGGAATTGAAATAAGAATTAAACCGACATTGGTCTATCCAACAAACTAACTCCAATCGTACCATTTAGGAATTGAAATGTTTGTAAAATATCAGTCTGATTTGACAGGCTGGAACTCCAATCGTACCATTTAGGAATTGAAATATTCAGTAAACGGAGGCAAATTTTGCCAGCAAAATTACTCCAATCGTACCATTTAGGAATTGAAATGGGGGTGCGTAGTGCTTTTGTGGCGGATGGTGTTTACTCCAATCGTACCATTTAGGAATTGAAATAACCTATCCAAAGCATCCGCCTGCCCCCTCACCACAACTCCAATCGTACCATTTAGGAATTGAAATACGTTGGCATCTTTGAGCGAATTGCTGGAGAATATGACTCCAATCGTACCATTTAGGAATTGAAATCGGCTTAAACCTGCCGTTTTCTCAAATACGTTCGTGACTCCAATCGTACCATTTAGGAATTGAAATTGTAAAAAGAAAGTTTTAGAATATAGTTTTTATCAAAACTCCAATCGTACCATTTAGGAATTGAAATATGGCGTTGACTCATGGCTTGAGAACCCCTACGTTTACTCCAATCGTACCATTTAGGAATTGAAATTTGAATGGTCGTTTAGCAGCGTTCGCAATCGACAGACTCCAATCGTACCATTTAGGAATTGAAATCCTTATGACAATCCATATAAGGGTAATACGCCACAGGACTCCAATCGTACCATTTAGGAATTGAAATTTTTTTTTTGAAGCCAATCACACCAATTTAGTAAAACTCCAATCGTACCATTTAGGAATTGAAATAACAGACGGTTGATTTTATCGAAAGCGGCAAAGGAAACTCCAATCGTACCATTTAGGAATTGAAATGCGAACTATCAAAACAACAGACGGCCAACCGCTCGACTCCAATCGTACCATTTAGGAATTGAAATACGATATTGGCTCGGCTCTCAATGCTCTCGGTGCGGACTCCAATCGTACCATTTAGGAATTGAAATGACAATGGAAATTACAGGTGCAATCGTGCAAATTTACTCCAATCGTACCATTTAGGAATTGAAATAAAGCAATCCGTTTCCGTTGTAATAGACAGTTATAGACTCCAATCGTACCATTTAGGAATTGAAATTTTATTAGCTGAAAGTAATAAAGTATTAGAACCACTACTCCAATCGTACCATTTAGGAATTGAAATAAGACTAAGAATCATTACGAACGATATTTTGGAAAAACTCCAATCGTACCATTTAGGAATTGAAATTAGTTTGTTAAAAATAGAGTATTCGGATTTTATTACACTCCAATCGTACCATTTAGGAATTGAAATTTGCCTAATAGAAGTAAACAGGGAAAGATATTTGATACTCCAATCGTACCATTTAGGAATTGAAATA